>JAUMAI010000284.1:0-7078 GCA_032116775.1 Pirellula sp.
TTGGTCTTTCATAGCGATAATCAAAGAGTATTTACCTCTGGATCTGATGGTGTTATTCGCCTCTGGAAGCTCATGGCTCCAGTCGACGCGAATGCTGCTGGTAATATGCCCACTGGTTCAAGCGATGGTTTTCAATGGGCCGTTAATCCGGCAGGAAGCACCGTGTTGGCGAGCAATAGCGATACGTCGTTGGTGTTTGCCGGCGGCGCCGATGGCAAGGTGCGACAAGTCTCCGCAGCCGATGGGGCGATACAAAGAACGTTCGAAGGGCACACCGCAGCCATTTCCGATCTAGTGGTTTCTCCCAACAATCAACGTCTGGCAACTGTTTCCCGCGATGCAACACTGCGTGTCTGGAACGTTGGAGATGGGGCCAGTCTCTTTGAAATCAAGCATCCTGGGCCAATCAATGCGGTGAGTTGGTCTCCGGATAGTCTGACCATTGCCACGGCAGCCGAAGATGGTAGCGTGCGGTTATTCGCGGCAGATTCCGGGCACTTGCTCGAAAAGTTTTCTGGCAACGTGGCTGGCTGGTCCGCAGTCGCTTGGCTCAATACGGCTGGCATGCTGGTCACGGCTTCAAACGATAAATCTTTACGCGTAATGAAACGCTCCACGGCACGAACCCTCGCACCTCGCGCCGGCGAAGTCGTCAGCATGGCGCTGGTGGGGACACAAGTGGTGACTGGATGGAAAGATGGAAAGGTTATTTTGAGCGATGTTAGTTCGGGGCAAGCCACGCGTGAATTCGCCGGATGTTCTGGAGCAGTTCGCGCGATAGCTGTCCGAGGCGATGGTCAGCGACTCGCGGCTGGCGGGAACGATGGAAAAATTTGCCTTTGGAATGCGAGCAATGGCGAGTTGATGCAAACCTTGGAATCGGCTTCGCCAGTGGTAGCCTTAGCATGGAGTGTAGATAATCAAAAATTAGCCGTAGCCACTGAAGACCGTCAACTGCGGTTGTATGGTCCAGCTGCTGATTCGGTCGCGAATGCAGCCGTCAGTGAGTTAAAGCTTCACCAGCAGATGACTGCCGATTCAATGGTCGCGGCAATAGTGTTCGCGGCCGATAACAGGTCCCTCCGCGCCGTTCATAGCTCCGGGCAATTGGCGATCTGGTCCTATGCTGCTCCGACGTCCCTTCGCCAATTCAATCAAGGTGGAGCCGTTTATGGGATCGCGATAAGTCGCGATGGAAGTACGATTGTCTCCTGCGGAGCGGATCAAAGTGTGCGAGTCTGGGATGGTAATACGGGTAGTCAACGATTCCAAATGAGCGGCCATCAAGGCGCGGTACACTCGGTGGCCTTGAGTCCTGATGAATCCTTTGCCGTCTCCTCGGGAGCCGACAAAACCATTCGGTTGTGGGACATTGTGGGAGGCCGACAATTAAAGCAACTAGCCACATTAGATGGTACGATGTACTCGGTTGCGATCCATCCCAATGGTCAAACGATTGCGACGGCGGGGGCAGATAGGAAAATTTATTTGATGGATATGATCACTGGCTCGATTCAGCGAACGCTGGAAGGTCATACAGATTATATTCATTGTGTAGCCTTTAATCCGGCAGGCACGCGTTTGATCTCCTACGGCTATGCGGGTCAGGTGCGAGTTTGGGATGCGGCCAGTGGAAGTTTGATTTGGGAAAGTCGTGTGGGCCGAATCGGCAACTTTGCAAGTTACGATACCAAGGGCGCAAGCGTGTTGTTATCCAGTGGCGATGGTGTTGCCAGACTTCTTTCGTTACCTGAAAACGCCCGCTGATGATGTGATTCCTTAACACTTGATAATTGGAACCCGAGTGATGAAAGCCTTGAACATTCGAAGCATCCGATGCGTGATGTGGCTGGTCTGTCTCTCACTCGGAGTCGTCTCAAGCAATTCGAGTGGAGCAGAGTTTCCTGGTCTGGGGCCTGCAGGTGATTTGCTCAGCATCGAATTCGAATCGGTAGGGGCAGATACGCTCGAAGGACGCAATGCTCGTAGGCAAGTGGTGGTAACCGGAGTTTACTCATCGGGACAGCGACGGGACGTCACTCATGCCGTGCGTTATACGGTCGATAAGCCAGAGGTGATACAGGTTGGAACCGATGGGCTAGTCACACCTTTGAACGATGGTGAGGCGAAGATTACAGCGACCAGTGAGAACCAAAAATCGGCGACGATCAGTGTGACAATCAGGGGTTGCGGCGAGGAGTTACCTGTCAATTTTGTCAATGAAGTTGTGCCAATCTTTACGCGCTTGGGATGTAATTCGGGCGGTTGTCACGGCAAGTCGGATGGGCAAAATGGCTTCAAGCTTTCCTTGCTGGGGTTTTATCCAGAGGAAGATTACGAGTTTATCGTTCATGAATCTCTAGGTCGGCGAGTTTTTCCAGCCGAGCCAGAGTTCAGTCTGTTGCTGCTTAAGCCCGCCAATCAACTTCCACACGGTGGTGGAAAACGTATGGAGCCGGGAACTTATGAATGGGAGTTGATCACCAGTTGGATTCGTCAGGGTATGCCCTTGGGAACAGAGACCGATGCAGTCTTAGAGAAGATCGAAGTTGTTCCAGCGGTCCGGCGAATGCACTTTAATGCTTCGCAACAGTTATCTGTGATCGGATACTACAGTGATGGAACCAAACGCGATGTCACTCGTTTGGCGTCCTATGAAGCCAACCAACCTGAGATGGCAAGTGTCCGCGATAGCGGACTGGTCAGTGTGACTAAAACTCCTGGTGAAACTGCGGTGATGGTGCGGTTTCAAGGTGAAGTGGCCGTGTTTCGAGGTGAGGTCCCGCAGGGTTTGCCTGTCACGAGCACACCCCCGGAAAAGAACTTCGTAGATAATCTCGCATTCAATCGCTTAAAAGTTCTAGGGATTCCACCTTCACCTGTGTGTGATGATGCGACTTTTATTCGTCGTGTTACTTTGGATATTACTGGGCGGTTGCCAACGGAAAATGAAGTGGCCACGTTCTTGGATGATACCAACACCAATAAACGCGATCTGTTGGTTGATAGACTCGTCGACAGTCCAGGTTATGCTGAGTACTTTGCCAATAAGTGGTCAGCCGTTCTGAGAAACAAACGTCGTAACAATAACGATATACCTTATACCTATCGGTTTCATGCTTGGATTCGCGATTCGTTAGCATCTAATATTCCCTACGATGAATTCGTGCGCAGCATTATTACGGCCACAGGTGATGTTGAAACTCATCCGCCAACCGCTTGGTATCGCGAAGTTGGGACATCGACTCAGCAGTTAGAAGATGTGGGGCAACTTTTTCTAGGAACGCGACTGGCGTGTGCCAAATGTCATCACCACCCATTCGAACGCTGGAGTCAACAAGACTATTACCAGTTCGAAGCTTTCTTCTCGCAGGTGGGGTTAAAGCCAAGTCGCTTTAATCCGCAACCGAATATGCCAGACATGGTTTATCTAAAAGGGAACGTTCCAGAAGCATCTAATCCACGTTCCAATGCCAAAGTAAAACCGGCCGGGTTGGGTGCCGAACCACTTGATCTACCTGCCTATGAAGATGCCCGTCATCGGTTAGTCGATTGGATGGTCGAGCCTGGTAATCCATTCTTCGCTAAAACATTAGTGAATCGATACTGGAAACACTTTTTGGGGCGTGGGATTGTCGATCCGGAAGATGACTTGCGTGTTACCAATCCACCTTCAAACCCGGAATTGCTGGATGCTCTCGCCAAGCATTTTGTGGATAGTCGTTACGATATGAAGAATTTGGTAAGAACCATTTGTAAGTCGAACATCTATCAGTTGAGTTCTGAGCCGACCGAGTTTAACGCTGCGGATCGACAAAATTTTTCCAGTTTCTATCCGCGAAGACTCAATGCTGAGGTGCTTTACGACACAATCAATTCGTTTATTGGTCTCACGGCGAATTTCAATGGTGTGCCGCCGGAGATGACCGCGGTGCAGTTGCCCGACAATGGTTTCAATAATTACTTTTTGCAAGTGTTTGGGAAACCTGAGTCAGAGAGTGCATGCGAGTGCGAACGCTCGCCTGAGGCGAACCTGGCGCAATCACTGCATCTATTGAACTCAGGCGAATTACAAAGCAGTCTGCAAAGCGGCCTGGGGGTCGCGAGTGAATTGGTTAAGGATAAAGAGACGAGTGTTGAGGTGAAAGCTAATCGGCTTTATTTGCGTGGCTTTGCTCGCAGGCCGACGGAACAGGAACTCAATCTGATACGCCAACATTTAGCAGGTACGGAAAACCAACAGCAGGCATGGGAGGATATCTTGTGGGCGATGATCAATGCCAAGGAGTTTCAATTCGTTAAGTAATGTCGGGGAGTGGCAAGGCCACGCCTGACTCATCGGAGTAAAGCTCAATATCATGAATAGGTTCTTTGGTAATTCGATCCGCTGGGTGGCATGTTTTGGGCTGCTTTTAAACTTGACATGGATGCAGGCTGCAGCCCAACTCCCAGTAACGCAGCTAGAAGGTATTTTTCCAGCCGGGGGGCGGGTTAGTGAAACCGTTGAGGTCACGATCGTTGGTACAGATCTCGATGAAGTGAATCAACTGATATTTTCCAGTGATGCGATTACGGCCAAGCAGAAAATGGGAGAGCCTACCCCTTTCGATGATGGGCCTCAGCCGATCGAAAATCAATTTGTGGTAACGATCGGAGCTAATGTTCCAACCGGGCGCTATGAAGTGCGCTGCCGTGGTAAGTATGGTATCTCCGGTCCTAGAAGTTTTTGCGTTGGAACTGAAGCGACTCTTATAGAGATCGAGCCAAATAAGACGGTGGCCGAAGCAACCGCTGTACCACAGATTCCGGTGGTTCTCTATGGTCAGTTTGCGACAGCGGCTGATATCGATACGTTTCAGTTCCAGGGGAACCAAGGGCAACGGGTCGTGATTGCCGGAAAGTCGGCGCTAATCGATTCCCCAGCGATTCAGGTTTTGTCATTGACTTATCCTGATGGACGTATCTTAGCTGAAAGCAAACGTGTTGTTAATGAAGATCCCGTGTTGGATGTGAAGCTCCCAGAATCAGGGAGTTATCTGCTCAAGACTTATGACTTACTGTATAGCGGAGGCGCCGATCGCTCCTATCGTATTGAAATCGGAAGCGTACCGACCATTGATTTTATTTTTCCGCCGGTCGGGGTACCTGGTTCACAAGAAGAGTACACCCTATACGGAAGCAATCTACCTGGCGGTGAACCTTCCGAATGGTCTCAAAATGGTTTGACGTTGGAACGATTAAAGGTTCGTATTCCGATTCCTGCCGATGTCGTTGGGACTTTGCGATACACAGATCGTCTAGAACCGTTCCAAGCGATGATCGACGGAGTCGAGTATCGAGTCATTTCTCCAGCCGGACCATCGAATGCGGTTTTGATCGGAACAGCGAACGGACCTTTGACGAAGGAGATTGCCGATAATGACAAACCAGAGTCAGCGCAGTCGATTCAAGCTCCGTGCGAAGTGATCGGGCAATTCTATCCGCGACGAGACGTCGATTGGTATAGTTTTCAGGCGAAGAAAGATGAAGAACTGTGGATCGATGTTCTTTCTCATCGCTTGGGGGCGGTAACCGATTCCTCGGTAGTGATTTTTGCTAATGAGAAGGATGCAGAGGGTAAGGAATCCCTAAAGCAACTTGAGTGGGTCAATGCGGCTACGCAACGCTTAGGTGGCCCCGATTTTGATAATCGGCATAATGACCCAGTCCATAAGTTTAAAGCTCCTGCGGATGGGACCTATCGTCTCTTATTGCGAGATAGCCATAGCTCTGTCGCTAGTGATCCTAGCTTAACCTACCGATTAGCCCTTCGTCCCGCTCAAGCCGATTTCCGTGTGGCCATCGCACCGATGGATACAGCAGGTTCGATTTTGATTCGTAAAGGGGGGCGAGAGTCGGTGCGCGTTATCATCTTTCGTCAGGATGGTTTCGCTGGGGAAATCAAACTGGTAGCCGAAGGATTGCCGGCTGGTATTTCAGCGCCAGAAATGATTGTTGGTCCCGATTCTAATCAAGCTGTTTTTAGTTTTACTGCAGCAGCAGATGCCGCCGAAGGTGTTGGCGAAATTCGAGTTAAAGCTACGGCAACGGTCAATGGACAAACAGTAAGTCGTCTGGCGCGTATCAGCCAACCGCTTGGCAAGGTCGCGTTCAATCAGCCGAATGATGCCAACCAATCTGTGGCTGCTGCCAGACTCGTCGATAAACTTCCTGTAGTTGTCTCAGCGTCAGAAGTCGAAAAGATCACCATCGCTCCCGAGAATCCGCTGATGTATGAAACCTCTCGCGGTGGAATCGTGAAGGTTAAATATAGAGTAACTCGCCAGCCGGATGCGGGAGGAACGCTGGTTGGTTTTGCTTTTGGACTTCCCTCGGTAATGAATTTTCCGCAATTTAATTTCAATGGTGACGCGGGCGAGATCGAGTTCCGTTTTCCGGCAAATATGCAACCAGGCGATTATGGCATCAACATCGCAGCGACCGCGCAGGGTATGAATTATTCACGGAACCCGGAAGCTGCTGCCCAAGCCAAGGAACGTCAAACGCGGATTGCCGAGATTCTCACGAAGGCTCAGAAGTCGAATCAAGAGGCCCAGCAAGCAGCCACTAAGGCGAACACCGAATTGACCCAGGCAGGAACGCGTGTGCAACAAGCGACCACCGCTAAAAATGCTGCTGAGCAAGCTCTAACTACAGCGACCAATGCTCAGAAGGTTGCTCAAGAAGCATTCAACATGGCAAAAACAAAATCAGATGCGGCTCCCGAGGATGCAGCTCTTAAAACGGCTCTGGCCATGTCATTGCGTCCAGCGATACCCCCGCGTGCACGTCCTAAAGTTGCGAGTCTCGGGCCCGACCTTCCAGCGCATCTTCGGTCGCTATGCGTTACCGCCCATGGCGACAACATTCCGCCCCGTTTGGGACTGAATCGCAAGTAGAACAATCGCAAACGGCACAACACCTGCCCGCCGGTGCACGACACCCAGATGGCTGGAATCAACTCATGGTAGTAGTCTGCCATCTCACCAAACTAGTTCGTTTAATTCAATGCAAAGACACTGATTGAACCGATCAAACA
>JAUMAI010000284.1:7088-7475 GCA_032116775.1 Pirellula sp.
GCCACCAGCAATCCAGCTACGCCACCCAGCAGAACCACAAGGACCACGCCAGAGGGCTCCGGAACCGCGATGGTCACCGTTGGACCGGTGCCCGCAGGATCCCCAAAACTCACTTGTGTTCCGTCCTCATCTGTGATTGACGTCCCACTCCCGAATAGCAGAGAAATTGTCGAACCAGGTGTCGCCAGGGGGTCTATCGAAAAAGTCACATGAGCCAGTCCATAGGTTTGCCCTGCGAGTATCGACGCATTGACGCTATTTCCAAGCCCATCGAGGTTCATGTCGCTAACCGTGACCGTGCTGCCTGGAAACGTGTCGGACGCCAGAGGGGAAAATTGCACAGTCCCAAATATGTAAGCATCAGCGGTGCTGCCATCAGCGCCCGTG
>JAUMAI010000285.1:0-9246 GCA_032116775.1 Pirellula sp.
CGTTGCGGGTGATCCGCGACTATGAAAGAGAGGGAGACATAGGCTGGCAGTTCGCACCTGTTTCAACAGCCGTAAACAATCCTCGCCATGATGATGTGACCAACATCACCCCTTTACCTTAGCGACATCGGATTTGTGTACTATTTAGATTGTGGAATAGCTGCCGTTAAGATGGCACCTGTCCGTAGCGAGTCAGCTCTTCAGCGTATCGGTTCTGTTATACGCATCCGCTCTGCTGTCTTACTGATCTGCCATCTGAATGATCTGCCGTCTGAATGATCTACCGTGCGTGCCGCCCGCACTGAACTGAGCTAAGTTGAGTCCAAACTCAACAAACTTCCCGCCGCTGGTCTCTCCTCGACAACAACTGCCACTCCTCGCACACTCCCTTACGAACTACGAGCTACGAGCGAGGGCGCTCGTGCACTAGACCAAGCTGTATTACCAAGGACTGATCCAATCACCCCAACGTTCCAAGTAGTTTCGATAGGCAGGATGAATATCGACTTCACTTTCAATCAGCTGCTTGGTATGCGCCACCAATTCATGCTCTTGTTCTAGGGTAATTTTTCCTATGAGCACATTCCATCGCAAGAAAACAAAGTAGGTATCTAGAACGTCGCAGCGACAGTATTCGTTGATATCGCTAACTCTTCCCGCCTGATAAAGATCCTGCACCATATCTCCCTGAACATCCATCTTTCCGGGCTTTCCCAGCAAAGATGCAGCCAAATTAAGACCACCCCGAAACCAAGTACTACCAAAATTGGTGAGCATCTCGTGGAGATCCATATGTGACTGCACATTGTATCGGTTGCGGAATTGCTGATAACTTCTTTCGCCCGCATGAAACCAAGCTGGCACGGACACACCGAAGCGGAAGGCAGACAATTCGAGCAGTGGGACATCGAAAGAACGACCATTAAATGTCACCAAGGTGGGGTGACCATATTTTTCCCAACCCGTCCAGAAATGTTTCGTGATCACTGCCGGGCGGTGATTGGGATGGTCCAGCGATACAATTTCCCGTAAGCGAAAGTCGGAGTCGATTTTGGCGACAACCACTGCAATGGGAAGATGGTAGGTATACGGAATGAAATCGCGTCCAGACTCCAGCATTAGATCTTGGCGGAATCGACGAATTGCCTCCTCAGGCGATATCTTCTCACCAGGATATCGCGTCTTGGCAACTAAGTTTCCATCAGCAACGCTTTCAATGTCAAACAGTAAATAGCGAACATCGGTCGTGGCCATGCTGAAGTCATCCGTTCCGATCGGTACAACAAAAGAAGCATTGCATACAAGACAGCACAACCAGGCTGTTGCCCAAAGGGTAGCAAACTCCGCTGCCGTGTACTACCACGGCCAGCAACTTCCCTAACAATCACATGGACTCGCTTTCCGTCCGTGAAACGATTCCCAACACCTGCAGCAGTAAACTCTGAACTTTGATACAGTAAAATACATCTCTAATTCACGACTTCATTTTCCGTCTCAAGAGACCACGGTCAGCCTATGACTCCGGTAAATCGCCAACGCTTGCTCAATCGCTTCTTGGAATACATTTCTTTCGATACGACCGCCGACGCGAACAGCTCAACCTACCCTAGCTCACCGGGCCAACTCGCGTTAGGCCAACAACTGGTGAATCAGTTGAAAGCGATGTCGATTGCAGATGCGCATCAAGATGAGCACGGTCTGGTCTGGGGAACAATTCCGGCCACTGTCCCCGGCCCTGCCCCCACCATCCTGCTCAACTCCCATCTAGATACCAGCCCGGAGACAACAGGCAAAAATGTTAAGCCACAGGTGATTGATAACTATCAGGGAGATGAAATCGTACTCGGAGACAGTGGCCTGATTCTCAACTCGTCAACAGCCCCACAACTGCAATCACTCGTAGGCAAGACCATCATTACGACGGATGGCACAACGTTGCTTGGTGGTGATGACAAAGCGGGTGTAGCCATCATTATGGAACTAGCTCATCATCTCATAGAAAACCCACATCTGCCGCATGGCGAAGTCCGACTGCTATTTACCTGCGACGAGGAGATTGGCCAGGGCACCAAGCACGTGGAACTCGCGAAGATTAATGCAACTGCCGGTTATACACTTGACGGCGGAGGCTCAGGCAGCTTGGATGTCGAAACGTTTTCCGCCGACCTCGCAACGGTCGTGTTTCGCGGCAAAAACATTCATCCCTCGATCGCCAAAGGCGCTATGGTTAATTCCATTCGGGCAGTCGGCCATTTCCTCGCACAACTACCGAAGCATATCTTAGCCCCAGAAGTGACCGACGATCGTCAAGGCTTTTTGCATCCCTACACTCTCAGCGGTAGCGTCGCCGAAACCAAACTGCAAATTTTACTTCGAGACTTCGATACGCCGAGACTTTCAGACTACGCAAAGCTGCTAGAGGATTTGGCTCACGAAACGGAATCGATGTGGCCGGGCCTCAACGTCTCGGTCGCGATTACATCCCAATATCGCAATATGGCAGATGGCTTGCGCCGCAATCCAGCAGTGGCGGACTTGGCCGAAAAAGCATTTGCAAGTCTCAATCGTCCATGCCGTCGGGAAATCATTCGGGGTGGTACCGATGGGGCAATGCTTACCGCACTAGGACTCCCAACTCCAAATCTCTCCAGCGGCCAATACAACATTCACAGCCCGCTTGAATTCGCTTGCTTGGATGAAATGCAGGAGGCGGTCGAGCACCTGGTCGTCATGCTCGATCTTTGGCAACAGCATGGCCGCTCTTGAGTAGACTACTGTGTATGTGCATAACATCCCCATACACTTCGACTCAGCAAGGCAACCATAAAAGAAGCTTTTAGGAAGCACGCACAAAACTCTGCCTGCTTCCTAAAGTAATTAGCGTGTCAGAGATTCATAACGGCGCCAGTCTGATACTAGGCTGCCTTACGAACGGCATTGTAGTCACGAGCCGATGCAGTCGTGGATGCATCGGAATCAACAACACCCAACACTGGCCGTTGATTTTGCTCGATCAATCGCTTGGCAGCTTCAAGTCTTGCCCGAACGGAGCTGACGCCTCCCGCTTGCTTGTAACCCTTCATGAATCCGCGAACTGCGGCCATTCGAGATACATTGAATGAAGCAAGCATGCGTTCCATCAAGGTCGGCATGTGAGATGCTTGCCCAACCTGCCCGATGATTCCATCGTATTGGGCCACAACTTCACCGATCGCTTGGAACTCGGCTGCGTCGTTGCTTATCACATGCTCATGCGGAATTTGAATGGTTGCAATATCGGCAATCTCTACCTTGGCGTTCAGGTGTGACAGAGCTAAAGCTAAGTCAGCTTCTGCAGCCAACAAAGTTAACCTGTCTCTCAAACCATCGAGGGCCAGCAGTTGCCGACGCTTGATAAAAAAGCCCGATAGCAAAGGGGCTGTCGTATTGATCGCACCGACATCATCGGCCTTGATCAGTTTACGACACCATAGCTGCGAGTGATCAAGCCCGGCATATTCCATTCCGTCCTGCTTGTCGACATAATTTGGAATTACGACTGCAGCATCACGAGTCTGCATCAGCTTAAGTGGTTCTTCCACCCAAGAGTCAACGACTCGTACACCACATCGCAGCACGTGCAATACCGGCGCACAGGCAGCCCGCATTGCTTCGTTGATCAGCGTCACTTCGGACGCCGATTTCGCTGCTTCGATAAAAAGAACTTCGTCGTTAAGCTGATAAGGATCGCTATAAGTGCCATCATGGGAAACGAGAATTTCACAATCTGCCGGTCTGCTCTCAAGCACAGAAACCAGTGTTGTTTCAAAACCAACTTCGTCACCCGAGAACGGGATAATAATCGATAGTCGAGGCACGGAAATCCTCCCGAGGCTCGCCGCCAAAACCTAGTCGTTGCGATGTGCGATAGATTTCTTCGGAATCCATAAAACCGGAAATTCAGGCAATTCAGCGAGGTGCAGTTAGGCAAGCCTGGCAAACCTTAGCGACCAGGAGGTTTCTCCCGGTTAATTAGCTGCAATAATTCCAATCTATGCACCGATCACGCGCAAATAGGCCCACCCCAAAATGCCGCCAGCGACCGCTACCAACACCAACGTGTACAAGCTAACCAAGAGAGAATAGAGAACCTTTTCGGCGCTGGAGAAGCTTGGACTCACCCATAACAACGGCAGACCTAGAACTCCGGTCACACCGAAGAGCAAGACCAACAACCCTCTCCGACTCTGCAAAATGCCTCCAGATCCAGCCTGGCTAGTAGAGATGGGGTTTACTACGTTTTTTTGAGAATCGTCGGATTTCATGAAATTCAATGGAATCGAAGACAAGAATAAGCACTAAAACTTTGAGCGTAAAGATCGACGTCTAATATGGCAACCCCAGGGCATCGCAGAGGAATTTCATCAAGGGACGGGCTTCAAGAAATAGCTCGGTACATTGCTCTACAAAATCAGCACGCTGAACATCGCTTCGCTTTACCACGACTGTGCCGCAATAACTGGTGCGTCTTAGGTCTTCGATCAAAGGATGATTCGGATCAAAGCCACGCGGGGCTGTCTTTAACGAATCCCCAGCAAAAGCAAATTTATCGACAAATTTCTTTTCTCGCAAAACTTTTTTCCAGGCAGTGCGATCCTCATCAATGGTCTGCCGAATCAGTTGCAAAGCTTCGCGCGGAGGAAGCCATACGCCAGCGGCGACCAAACATTCGTCATTGGCTAGATGCACATAAAACCCAGGTGCATGAATATCGGACAAACGTTTGTGCCTAAAGTGAATTCCGATATTCGTTTTGTAAGGCGTTTTGTCCTTAGAAAAACGTGTGTCGCGATAAATCCTCATCAGCGATCCGCCGGATCGCTTCGGAATCCCAATCAGTTGCTTGGATACCCGAGGCAATTTCGCCTGCATAGCTTGGATGAAGGCTAGCGATGGCTCTAAGTAGTTTTGTTCGTAGCGCTCGCGCTCACTGGCAAACCAGTCTCGGTTATTGTTTTCCGACAGATCCTCCAGGAACCGAAAAAGCTCTTTCGGAAAACCGCGAAACGGGAGTATTTCAAGTTTGGCTACCATGCAGGTTGATTCAATCGTTGAGAAGGTCTACTCAAACATCTCAGCCATTTCGCGAGCGTGATAGCTACTGCGAACAAAAGGTCCGCTAGCTACTTTCTTGAAGCCCATCGACTTGGCGAGCTTTCCCCACTCAGCAAATGCTTCTGGTGTTATGTATTCCACCACAGGCAAATACTTGGGTCCGGGCTGCAAGTATTGCCCTAACGTTAGAAAGTCACAACCAACTTGCAATAAATCCGCCAAACAATCCAAGACCTCTTCCCGTGTCTCTCCCAACCCGAGCATCAATCCACTTTTGGTTTTAACAGCAGGATTGAGCTCTTTCACCCGACGCAATAGCTGCAGCGTCCACTGGTAGTCACTCTTCGGCCCACGTACACGACGGTACAAACGTGGAACCGTCTCCATGTTGTGATTGAAAACCTCAGGGACCGCAGCGACGACACGTTCCAGAGCATCTTTTTGCTGAACGAAATCGGGTGTTAGCACCTCGACGGTCGCTCCCGTTCGTTCGCGAACCGCTAACACGCACTGATAAAAATGCTCAGCACCGCCGTCGGGAAGGTCATCTCGCGTGACAGAAGTAATCACCACGTGCTTCAGCCCGAGGCGTGCTGCTGCTTCCGCTACACGCTGCGGCTCATCAAGTTCCAGCGCCCCTGGTCGACCACGAGAAACAGCACAGAACCCGCAGGGTCGAGTGCACACATTCCCCATAATCATAAAAGTGGCGGTTTTTTGCGAATAACACTCCATGCGGTTGGGGCATTTAGCATTCTCACAAACCGTTTCCAATTTTAGCTCCGACAGCAGACTGTCGGTAAAATGATTAGAATTTCCCTTAGGAATTTCGCGTCTTAACCACGGCGGCAACCGCCGAACAGTCGCTGGATCCGGCGAATTAACCGAACCGCATGACGTAGAACCATTGGAATCGGAATCCAACTTAGCAATAGGCAATGGAACGCGCATATCGAATCTTTGCTAGAATTGAAAAAGAACGGTCGCTTCCAAATGCTGTCGCACGGAAGAGCACTCGTTTATTGTAGGCTAAGGTGTCCAGCCCCTGAAGCCTTAAATCGTCCTTGAGCGGAACGCATGCAGTGAACAAAAAGACCCCTACGCCAACCTCGTCTGCTCCAAAAAAGGGAGCCGCTAAGGCCCCCGAAGCCCCCAAAGAGACAATGATTGCTGAAAACCGAAAGGCTCGGCACAAGTACCAAGTGCTCGAAACCGTCGAATGCGGCATGATTTTGCGGGGCACCGAGGTCAAAAGCCTGCGAAACGGCAAGTGCTCATTAGACGAGGCCTACGGTCGAGTTCTCAATGGCAACCTGTGGTTAGTCGGCTGTGACATTCCAGAATACAAACAGGGTGGTTTTTGGAATCATGAACCCAAACGAAACCGGCAACTGTTGTTGCACAAGCGGGAACTAGATCGCTTCATGGGCAAATCCCTTGAGAAAGGTTTAACTCTCGTTCCGCTAAAACTCTATTTCAATGCTCGTGGGATAGCCAAATGCTTGCTCGGACTCTGTAAAGGTATGCAAATGCATGACAAACGCGAGAAGCTCAAACAGAATGACGCTCGCCGAGAAATCGAACGTGCAGTTCGCAGAAAGGTTTAATCATGTCTTTGTTGCAGCTAACTGACATCAAAAAATCTTTTCCACTTCCTGGTGGAGGAGCCATCCCGATACTCGATGTCCCCAATTTGCAAGTTGCGGTCGGGGAACAAGTGGTCCTGTTAGGCCAAAGCGGTGGTGGTAAAACCACGTTGCTGCATATCATCGCTGGAATCACCACTCCCGATAGCGGCTCGATCCGGCTTGATGGAATCGAGCTGACCAAACTTTCCGAGCAAGGACGCGATCGGGTCCGAGCTGCAAAACTTGGATACGTTTTCCAAACATTCAATCTACTGGCAGGCTTCACTGCCTTAGAAAATGTGCGCCTGGGTATGACTTTTGGAAATGGTAAACACGACATTCAAAGAGCGACTCGTCTACTTGATCGAGTGGGCTTGTCCGATCGCTTGCACTACAAACCATCCCAGCTCTCTGTTGGCCAACAACAACGAATATCAGTTGCTCGCGCTCTGGCCAATCGACCGCGACTTCTATTAGCGGATGAACCAACAGCCAACGTTGATGCTGCTAATCAACAAAAAATCATCGACTTGATTCGCGAGACCTGCCAAGAAGAACAAATCGCCCTAATCATGGTCACCCATGATTTGAAATTGGCACAGCAATTTCCTCGCATTGAGCGACTTGAAGAACTAAACCGCGTTCTTCAGGCCACCTCAGTCTGATTCCTCACCGCCACAGCCAAACTCAGGAAAGTAATCCACCATGAATCTGCTGCTTATCGCTTGGCGCAATATGCAACAACGGGGCTTCTCGTCTTGGCTAACAGTCTTCTCTATGGCTCTCGGTGTTTCATTAGTCGTTATCGTGTTGGCTATCAGCGGCGTAGTAACTGAGTCGTTTCAACGCAATAGTAGCGTCGGCTATAACTTAATCGTCGGCGCCAAAGGCAGCCCACTACAACTAACACTCAATACGGTCTTTTACCTCAGCCGCCCAGTCGAGAATGTTCCCTATACCTACTTCTTGGAATTCCAAGCTGGCAAAGGTCGCCAAGAAGCTTGGAAATCGATCGGTGGCAGAATGGCCGAAACAGAACGGCCCGGTAAATACTCGCGCTATATGTCTGGCGGTTTTGCCATTCCTGTTTGTCTTGGTGATTACTTCGGGCCCTTTCGAGTTGTCGGCACTACCCCTGAATTCTTTAAACAACTTCGCTATGGCGAAGCGGGCGATATGGAGTATCGCTTTGCAGTAGGTCGAAACTTCGAAGAATACAATGCGGAAAATGGCTATTACGAAGCCGTGATTGGCTCGATCGCTGCCCGCGAGATGAATGTCAAGGTCGGAGATAAAGTCAGCCCTTCACACGGCGATCCTGAAGGTGAAGGACATGGAGAACAATTCACCATCGTGGGCATCGTCGCACCTACAGGCACCCCCAATGACCGAGCATTATTCATCAACATGGAAGGCTTCTATTGGATGGAAAAGCATTCCAAACCCATGGAGGATGTGCAGAAAGCAGAAAAGGAAAGCGGCTTGACCTATGAAGAAACAACCGGCACCTCTGAATCACAAGGCTTGCCCGCAAAGCTGCCGATCCATCAACGCGAAGTAACTGCCATCTTAGTCAAGCCGGGAGGGGAGTCTGGAATCTTCGCAGCCAATATGGAACGTACAATCAACGAGAGCTTGCAAGCGCAAACCGCCTCACCGGTTCGCGAAATTACGAACATGCTTACGATGTTTGTACAGCCGGTGCAATTCGCGCTGTTGATATTAACAATTCTCGTTTGCATCGTTAGCGCGATTGCCATTTTGGTGAGTATCTACAATTCCATGAGCGAAAGACGTCGCGATATTGCGGTGATGCGTGCCCTAGGCGCTCGTCGTGATGTCGTCTTAGCAATCATCCTCGCTGAGTCGGTGCTGATCGCCGTCGGTGGAGGAATCATCGGCTGGGTTTTGGGCCATGGAATCTCTGCGATCGCTAGCCCCTGGGTTGAAGACCAAACTGGAATTCAAGTTGGTTTTCTGACGATCAATCACTGGGAATGGACCTTAATTCCCGGGATTGTGGTCTTAGCGATTCTAGCGGGACTCATTCCAGCATTTTCCGCGTATCGCACCGACGTTTCCAAGAATCTCAATGCCTAGCTGTCAATGATCGAACCTAGCTGCAACTGTCGAAGCCAAGTCTCTATGGATTTATGAGCGGCTAAGCAAGACACTAGAAATGGATATCCAACCTTGTGTGGAAGACATTTAAGTCGCTTTCGATCGAGTCACGATAGAGATGGTTCAATGAGGCATTGACCATCATTCGGACGTTGTCATTGAGGTACCAATTCAACCCAGTGGTAAAGGCTCGAGAATATCCGGGCCTAGCTAAGGGATTTGTGTCATTCTGGACATTGATGTCACACCAACGAACCGCGATCTCCCAAGCGCCCGTACCTTGGAAGCCCTTCCCTTTACTGGAGAGAAAAGGATTGTCGACTTTCGTCGGTGCGAATGTTCCTAACTGTCTATTCCAACGCCGATGCTCGCCTGTAAGAAAGTAGCTAGCCTGTGCATAGCT
>JAUMAI010000286.1:0-4217 GCA_032116775.1 Pirellula sp.
ACCCAATCGCTCCAGGACTCGTTGTATTGTAAATTTTGCTGCAAGTTGCTTAAGGTGGAACAACCCGTCGCGAACATCGAAATGCCTAACAACGCAGTTGCTAGACAACGACGAAGCTTATGCCGTCGACCACTTTTCCTCCAACTTTCGTTAGCCGAAAGTTGGCCTGTTCCTAGGCCTCGCATACCAACCCCCCCTGCGGTGCAGGTCATTATCAACCAGCACAAAGAACGTAGAACCACCCGACTTTAAAACACACCGGATGCTGCTTTTGTAATCGCCATTTCGGTTGGTGGGAGTTTAGTGAAAGTACCGCTTGTTCCCTCTTTGCGATTATTAAGGAATACTCCTGCTTTACCCATTTCCCCTGAATAGAATCCACTTCCCCCCTATATAGGCAAGAGCGTCGGTTGTAAGTCAAAGGTAGAATAAAGATATGGAAGTTGTTTTTTTCGCAGCGGCTCAGGATTGATCGTGACTGAATATCTAAGTAGGCCCACTGGTTTTATTTGGCTACCCAAACTGATACCTGTTTTGTGGGTAGCTGCATGCGCATGGCCTTTCGGTGGGGCCACTTGGTCATCCCAGTTTTGGATCAACCTTGGCGGCATTGCATCCCTAATCTTCGCTATTGGTGCTATTTACCTAAGTCGCCAGCCGCAAAAGCTCAGCCGGTCAGCCTTCCTACTGCTTGTCACTGGCTGCTTGGTGGGCATTTTCGCTCTGATTCAGTGCGTGCCACTTTCCGGCAAGAGCTTTCCCCTCTCGGCTTTACCTATGATTCAGACCGAACTGAATTACCTAGAGCCCGAGGTACCAAATGAAACGCCTCTCCCTATTGCAACCAATGCCGCTCCAACGGTCTCGGATCAGAAGTTGAGTATTAGCGTCGACCGCGGCCATACCTTAGCGGCTGTTTCGAACATCGGTTTAGCGATGATCGCTTTTGGTTTGGGGTACTTTTTGATCGGCACCTCCCCTCAACTGGCCTTTGGTGCCCTACTGATTATCGCGACTAACTGCGCTGTAATATCTGCGATAGGTATTTGCGAAGATATTTCCTCTGCCAAATGGCAGCTTCTAGATATTGAGAAACCAACGGCATTCGCCTCTTATGTCTCTCGCAATAGTGCAGCCATTTTCTTAAACATCGGCATTGCAGCTGGCCTGGGAGCGATTGGCTTTAAAGAAGACAAATCAAACCGCATATCATCCGATCCAGGCTATCGCTACACATCACCCTCGATCGTCTCCAAAATCACTCACTTTCTCGAAGACGTTGCTGCTGAAGTATCATCCGCGAAGCTAGCACTTGCTGCAGCAATGGTTCTAATGTTTGTCGGTGTGCTAGTTACATTGTCGCGCGGTGGCATGATTAGTAGCGTTGCCGCCTTTATGGCCATCGCTGCAGTTGCTGTAATTCGCATCCGCCGCTTCGAGGGGGCATTGCTAACAGGCACAATCCTTCTCGCAGCTGCAGCCTTGGTTGTTTGGTTAGAACAACTGGATCCAATATCCAACAGAATCGAAACCGTAACTGAAGGCGATGCTGTGACAACAGACCTGCGTTGGGTTGTGTGGCGTTTTGCCCAGAAAGCCTTTTCCGTAATGTGGTTAACCGGTGGTGGCTTAGGTAACTTCCACTACAGCTACCTACCCTTTCAAGATCAAGCGGTTGATATCTGGTTCTATCACGCCGAAAGTTTCTATTGGCAATCGGCCGTAGACCTAGGGATCCTAGGTGGATTTGCAATCGCCCTCATCATTTTCTTGATCATTCGGACCATTGATAAACTGCTGAAACAAACAGAAAATCGAACATCGCTCGCGATAGCTACAGCAACCATATTTCTGCTGACCAGTACGGCCTTACACAGCTTTGTCGACTTTTCCCTCTTCCTTCCTGGCATATACCTACCATTCTGCTTGATCTTAGGAATCGCTTTTGCAAACTCAGAATTGCAAATCGCTAAACGCCGCAGAAAATCCAAGCGTCGCTCAAGACTTGAACGAGCCCGCGATAACAACCAAACCAACGAAGGAACCAACAACTATTCCTACATATTGCCACTCGCAATAGCAGTAGGCCTTGTCGCTATCGGCACCTACTTCAACCAACCACGCACAGCGGCAGATCAACTCCAAGCTGAGCTGAATGACTGGTCCTTTGAGCAAGAACAAGCAGAAACGAAACTCGAAGGAATCATCGCGCGGGGTGAAAGGGAGTTGGCAAAGTTCCCGAACGACGGACATCTCAACATCGTCATGGGAAGAGCATACACTGGAAGATTCCGCTGGCTGCAGTATCGATTGGCACCTACCGGTAAAGCCGCTTGGGATGCAACCACCCCAATCTTCAGTCGCGATAGCTATTTTCGCAGATCCAAGACAGAGAACCTCAATATACAAACTTTGCTCAGTGATCCAGAACAGTCAGAGGCCTTAACTAAAGCGTACGCATGCTGGCATAAAGCACACCAAATGCTTCCCTTGGATTGGCGTCCCCACCTGGCTCTTGCGGAACTCGATTTTGTCCAGTTCGATCAAGAGCGGACGGCTTTCCACCTAAACGCTCTTCAATCTCTAGCCTTCAATCGAGCCAAGTTGTTAACCAACGCAGGTATCATAGCCCTGATCTATCCCGGCAAAGAATCAGCATTCCCGCTCTTTAAACGTGCCATGGAAAGCAAGCCGACTGAACTGAACTCCATATTTAACATCGCGTTAATGCAATACGGCCAAGATATCGTGAACCAACCATTCCTCCCGCAACACGCACCATCCTTATTACAACTCGTTAAACGCTATGAAACCCCAACTGCAGATCCGGTCATCGTGGAAGGCCTATGGAAGTCCATCAGCCAAGCCATTCCCAACCTTCCCGATTCAGATCGACAAAAAGCTTTGATAGCAGCCGAAGTCGCTCGTCGACAAGGAGATCTAAAAGGTGAAGTCGACCAGCTTCGCCTAGCCGTCGTGGCCAATCCATTGAATGCCGAAATCAGATTCTCGTACGCCCAAGCTCTTTTCAGAGCCAAGCAATACGTACAGGCTAGAGAACAAATCAACACCTGCCTAAGACAGCAACCTGACAAACAGGAGTTTGTGAAATTCAAGGAGCAACTCCAGCAATCCTTGCCTAGTTTACCTAGCACTGGCAATTAAACACCAATACCAGCATCAGAATGCTCTAGCTCCAAGTAAGCGTATTTGGTATCACACTCGCTCGATTGGTAAAAGCGTTTGCCATCATTGCATTCGCAGCTTCAGAAATTTGACCGGCGGACAAGGAAGTCTTGGTCATGAACAAATGGACTTATTGGTTGACGGGTATCGGGCTCTCCACTGTTTTGGTCGCTATGGCTATTTCCCTAGCGCAACGCGACTCACGCAACGAAATCGATCCCACCTCCCAATCGCCTTTATTAGCTCCGGCCGATGCCAAGCCAATTACCTTCGGCGATAAAAATTCGACGCAGGCCGATGCATCTAAAACGTCCAGCTATGCTGCACTGAAGACCAATCAGACCAGCTCGCCCCTTCCAGCATTGCCAAGCAATTTCCCAAGCACTGCAGCCGAAGCGGAATCCCCCAAAAATCTCGACTCATCCATGCCGGCAAGCTTTGTAGCTTTAGCTAGTGCCGAAGAACCAGTAGAAGACGAAGTTATTCGCGGCAACGACGAACCTGCAATTAACGACCAGCCCGGTAACGCGCCGACCACAACTGCCGCTGCGAATCCACCACCACCTGCGATGGTACCATTTCCATTCACCAAACCTAACGCAGCACCCTCGACTGCTCCAACAACTAACGGACCAGTTACACCTCCAAGTGCGACTCCACCCGTAGCGGAAATCGCTCAACTCCCAACCCTACCACAAGCGATCGAACGAACCGGCGATGGCCTAAAGAAGGTTGCTGAACAGGCCTCGCAAACAATGACCGATGTTGGCCGTGCACTGGATCCTCGCCAAGCTTTCAGCGGAAACGGCAACTCGCCCAATACCGCCGACCGTCAACCTCGCCCCCTAACAACCCCTTCACCAGGAGCTATCCCTAGCCTGCTGCCCAATGGTGCTCCACCAGCCACTGCCCCAAACATCGGAGGCGCGGGCATCGGAGGCGCGGGCATCGGAGGCGCGGGCATCGGAGGCGCGGGCATCGGAGGCGCGGGCATCGGAGGCGTCCCACCCGCAAACATCGGTAGTGCCCCT
>JAUMAI010000286.1:4227-8412 GCA_032116775.1 Pirellula sp.
GAAAGCAACAACCAAGGAAACGTGAATCGTGGCCTACCCGGCAACTCATTACCTGCAAACACCCAGCTTCCATCCAATAACAATTCGTCACCAATTGCTTCCTTCAACACCGGCGGCAACAACTCAAGCATCGGCCCTGGCAGTCGCGTATCTAGCTCTACCTCGATCGATAACTCCAATATCAAAAGCTTCCCTTCCTCACGATTAAACTCCGTAGCTAATACCGATTTGGTCTCTGCCGATCCTGGTGAACGCGGCAATGAAGGAACTCAAACACCAACGCTTCAATTAAGCAAGCGAGCACCGGAAGAAGTCCGCATCGGCAGACCAGCCACATTTACGCTAACGGTAAAAAACAGCGGCAACGTTATCGCCCGTCAGGTCCAAGTGATCGACTCGGTACCGAATGGCACACAGTTTGTTGGCTCACAGCCATCCGCCGAGCCAGACAATAATGGCTTGCTAGTCTGGGATCTCGGTGATATCCCACCTGGCAACGAACGTGTCATTCAGATCCAGTTAACCCCTGAGAGCGAAGGGGACATTGGTAGCGTCGCCAGTGTTACCTTTGCCGCCGTGGCAGGTGTGCGAACCTTAGCAACCGAGCCCAAACTAGCCCTAAACCACAACGTATCCTCTTCTGTCCTTCTCGGTGACCAATTTTCGGTACAACTCCAAATCACCAACAATGGTTCCGGTATTGCCGAAAAGGTATTGCTCGAAGCAGACCTACCCGCCAACGTCAAATGTGCTGCAGGCTCACAGATCGTAGCAGAAATTGGAAACTTGGCGCCAGGCAAATCACAAACTATTGACCTACCGCTGCAAGCCATCGAGCCGGGGCAAGGTCAAATTGCTTTGCGTGTCATGTCAGAAGACGAAATGCTCGTCGAACAAAACATTGACTTTGCTGTTTCAGCTCCCGAACTGAAAGTTGCAATCGAAGGTCCCACAAAACGATTCATCGAAAGACAAGCTCGCTTTATTATGAAAGTTGAGAACGTTGGCTCTGCTCCTGCCACGAATGTTGATCTTGTCGCACAACTCCCCAAAGGCTTCCGCTTCAACGGTACCGGCCAGAAGGGACAATACGATCCCGCTCGACACGCTGTGCTATGGAGCTTGGAAGAGCTACCAGCTGGGGTGACTGCCAATGTTGAACTCGATATTGTACCGGTCGATATGGGAAGCCAAGCAATCCATTTCCAAGTCACTGCTGATCTCAATGCCCAGGCTAAAGCCGAAACGACTGTCGCGGTCGAAGGCCTCTCGGAACTCTCCTTTGCAATCGACGACGACAACGATCCCGTTGAAGTAGACGGCGAGACAACTTACACCATCAAAGTCACCAACAATGGAACGCGTGCTGACGGCCAAGTTCAACTTGCCATCGACCTACCGGCTGGAGCAACTTTGGTTGGTCAGCCAGAAGGCCCTGTTCAAGCAGATGTCAATGGTGGCCAGATCACCTTTGCTCCGCTGCCAGCCATGAAGGCGAAAGACTCGGTGCAGTATCAGTTCACTGTTCGCTGGTCCGCAGAAGGACTCCAAGTATTGCGTGCACGCATCACCAGCCAAAATCGGGCTGTGCCGGTCACGAAAGAAGAAGCCACCGAAGTTTACTTGGATCGTTAAACGATCCCCGAACCGAAAGTGAATTTAGAACTCCTTGGATATAGACGCGAAATCGCGGGATGAAAGATCGGTTTTCAGGCAAAATTCGAACCCGAAATTAGGCTAATTTGCGCCTAATTCGGCCGGAAATTGCATTACCTTTTCCAAACCCGCGGCTCGTGTCCCTAATCAAAAAACTCGGTAATCCCCAACCGCCATTCAAAAGCGTGCGAATCTTCCTGGAAAAATGGGGCAGCTCGGTGAGAAAATCGACTGGAAATAGCGATTAACTCACTACTTTTTCCAATTAACGCCCCCACACTGGCGGAGCTACCCTAGCGAAAACGCCGCGATTCTTTAAGAATATTGAGTTCGATTGGGAGCGGGAAATGAGTTGCCCACTTCTTTGGTTACCACTTGTGAGAAAATGTTGTGGATCGACGCCTTACCAGTTGGCTAATAACCACCTGCGGATTGTTCTTTCTGTATATCGGTCTGGTGCAATGGCTAGGCCCTCCCAAACCTACTGAGAAACCTGCAGATCCTGCGCCCACAGCGCAAGCTACAGACACGCCGGCTACGGACGCTCAGGCCAACAAAGCGACAGACGCTTCGGGCTCCACGGTAAGCGCAGGCACCTCGACGGAGGCCTCTAGTAGTGCCACGGAGACGCCGACTAAAGATCCAGCCGCTGCGCTGATCTCCAAGCCGACGCAGTATCTGACTCTTGGCTCTATGGATCCCACGGATGGCCATGAACTACTGGTCACTTTCTCAAGTCGTGGTGCTGGTATCGCTCGCGTGGAGGCAATTCGCCAAACCTCACCAGACAAATTCAAATATCAAGCCCTGGATAACAAAAGCGCTTACATCGGATACCTAGCTCCCTCACTCTCAGTCAACGGCTTACAGATCAATGTTGTTGGCAAAGGCACTCCAGCCGCCCGAGCTAAGTTGAAAAGTGGACCTGACAACACAAAAGCAAGCGATGGTCTTTTACCTGGCGACGTGATTCAGAAACTAGCTAACACCGAGATTAGACTACTTAGCGACCTGTCTACTGTTTTGCAAAAACTCAAACCTGGAGGTGAAGTCGAAATCGTTGTCCAACGTCCTGAGGTAGGCGAGCTAACCTATCTCTGCAATACCATCGAAGCACCTATGGATCTCGTACGACTCACGGGTGAAAGTACAGAGGAAGTTGTTGGCAATCTTTCACGCCTGTCCTGCCTTACGACTCTAGCTTCGGTCGATGGACAAGTTATCGAAGCTAATGGCCGATTTATTCAGGGACTCGAAGCGACCTTAGAAGGGGTGTGGGATTCAAAATTAGTAGAGCGAGATGGAGAGACAGGCGTTGAATTCACATTACCACTGAATGACTTGCTTAAGTCGATCAAAGTCGAAGCCAACCTCACTCTAGTAAAACGCTTCTGGCTTCACAGCCCAGAAAGCCAAGAGAGCGACAGCAAGACATCGACCGGAGAGGGCTATGTGCTGGATTACGAAGTCGAAGTGATCAACAACGACGCGAAACCTCACGCCTTGTCGATTCGCCAAGAGGGAATCAACGGCGTAACTCTAGAGTCCTGGTGGTATGCTCCGAAGATTAGCCCATACTTCTTTCAGGCAGCGGGCGCAAGAGACGTCATTTACGGAACTCCCTATGCAGGTCATCAACTCGTAACCTGCTACTCGATTTTCGACGCTGCTCGCCGCAACCCGACTGCTCCCGATCGTTTGATTTTTGGATCCACTGAGCCAGCCGATCATCGTTCCCCGAAATACATCGGTGTAGATGGTTATTACTTTTCGACCGCTTTTCTACCTCACCCGGACTCACCCGAGTCTCTTGCCAATTTGTATCAAGCAGGGACAACTCTGATTGGTGAACCAACTAAATTCATTAAACATCAAGAAAAAGCAGCCAACGTATCTTTTTGGCTCGACACCCAAACGAAGTCGATCGAGCCCAATACTTCACTCAAAGAACAGATGCGCATCTTTGTTGGCCCTAAGCAACCTGACTTACTTGCAAAGTTTGGTTTAGAAAACGCGATCGAGTACGGCTGGTTTGCCTTTGTTGCCAAACCGCTGTCTTGGTTACTGCATATGTTCTATGCCATCGTTCGCAACTACGGTGTGGCGATCATGCTGCTAACCTTCCTGGTTCGTGGCTGCTTATTCCCAATTGGAAGACAAGCTGCTCTTAATGCACAGCGAATGCAAGAACTAGCACCTGAACTGAAAAAAATCTCGGAGCAGTATAAGGATGACTACGAGAAGCGCGCTCGCGTCACCCAGGAGTTCTATGCAAAGCATAACTTCCGTCCCTGGGCCGGTTGCTTGCCTGTTTTCATTCAGATTCCGATCTTCATTGGACTTTATCGCTGCTTGAGCGTTGATATCGAACTGCGACAGCAAGCACTATTACCAGGCATCACCAGTTGGTGCTCTAACCTCGCAGGCCCTGACATGCTGTGGTATTGGGGCAACATCATGCCAGCTTTTATCGCGGGCCGCGGCGAAGGTTGGTTTGGACCTTACTTTAATATCCTGCCGTGTATCACC
>JAUMAI010000287.1:0-7014 GCA_032116775.1 Pirellula sp.
ACGCTGAGTATCCTCATCAAACCAGGTATGGTAATAACTTATTGTCAGACCATTGTTAGCGACCTCCATGGATGGCCAATTCACCGTTTGCCCAAGTGAAGGCAGCATGTACTCATAACCTCCAACTGTAATCGGAGTGTCAGCTACAGTGGATTCTTTTAAAAATTGAATGCTTGGTCTTATTTCAACCTTTGATTGAATATCGCGATCATTTCCAACTAGACGTCGAATCACTTTGAACGCCATCCCGGGAGTAAGATGAGATATACCGACAGTTACAACCCCTTCCTCCAAGTTGTATTTCACTCCAGAGCCAGCTGTTACAAGTCCCCCTTCGGTGATATTGAAAAACGAGTCACGATTGACGGCGGTAATACCGACAAGTGGCCTGAGATCTTCATCCACGATTGCTAACTCAAAAGAGTCTCGAAGAAATTGGCTGTCTGAAGAGTCGAGCCAGAGATTTCGAAACTTCAATTCAATAGCTTTCATACCATCAGGCACGACATGTTCGGTAATAAACGGTGTCGCTATTCTTCCTTGTTCCTCCAGAAGAATCCAAGGTGACACAACCTCAACCAAAAAAGTAAATTGATCGGATAGAACTGGATTGCCTGAGTCGTGTACGGCCACAGTAATCGGCTGTACCCCGAGAGGCATGTTGGATGGAGTGGCCCATATCAATTCGCCGGTTATGGAATCTATGGTTAATCCCGGCGGTATGGATCCGACCAGAGAATACCTTAGAGCATTTTGAGGTAGATCCTCGTCGATCGCATTGATTGGCAGCTTGAGTGTCTCCCCGCGCGCGATGAACTGATCTGGGATAGCGTTCAGGACTGGCGGTTCATTTCGTTCGCGAACCTGGATGGGAATATGTAATTGTGAATTCTTTTGTGGCTGGCCATCATCCACTACCTCTAAAACAGCGGTGAACTGACCAGGCCCCTGTAGTTCGCTGGGCGTCCAATGCAGTCGACGACTTGCTGCATCCCACCATGCACCATCAGGCAAACTGACTGCGGAAAAAGTTAATCGATTGAGCGGCCAATCGAAGTCTTTAGCTGATAAAGTTAAAGTCCAAGGCGAAGTTTCATCGATGATTTGCAGGCCTGGGTTATCCCATTGTGGCGTTCGATTTGTCTCGGATACTTCTACCCGGAAGGTCGCCTGTGAAGCCAGGTATGGACGATCGAGGTCGTAAACCTCCACTGTCAACGGATACGAATTGGGACCTTGCATCTCTCCAGGTAACCAAGACAAGAGTCCTTCGCTGGACAGCTGCATTCCAGCGGGCAAAGTATCTATCGCTCGATAGCTAAGACGTTGACTTGCTGTCGCTCCTCGACCCTTAAGCTGATATTGCCATCCACTCTCTTCCTCGATGACTTGAGTTTCCGGACGCGGAAAAAAGATTGGACGTTGATCCTCGGGTTGCGAAACTAATACACGAAAGGAAGTTGAATCAGAAAGCTGTGGAGTTCCATTGTCATAAGCTTCGATTACGACCTCAAAAACCCCAGCAGTATTGCCGCGATAATTTATTTCCCCAGACTGTTCGTCAAGTGTTAACCCGGCAGGTGCTGCAATGAGTCGATAACGTATCGAGTTATTTGGAGTATCTGGGTCAATCGCGGTTGCGTATAGCTCACTCAATGCCTCATCTAAATCAAGAGCCTGATCAAAAATGGGTAGTAGTTTCGGTGGTTTATTCTTTTCCTGCACATTGATTTCGATGACTGCGTTTGATTGGAAGGAGGGATTACCCGAGTCAACCACACCAACCTTGACATAGAACTTTCCTGGCCCATGTTCCTCGCTTGGTACCCAGTTCACTAGGCCACTGGCGGAGTCAATGGTCATACCTGCTGGAGTAGTGCTGGGGTCGATAAAAAACGTCAGTGAATTACGAGGCCGATCGACATCAGTTGCCTCAAGCTGAATACGTAACTCCGACTCCTCATCCACGCTCACAGTCGCTGGAGCAACAAGTCGTGGCGCTTGATTTACTTCACCAACATGGACTTTAAATGACATCCTAGTGGGAAGATCTGGACGAAGGATGTCGTAGGCGATCACGGTTGCAGAAAACCCTCCTGGTCCATCAAGTTCCGTTGGACGCCATAGAAATAGCTTGCGCACCGGATCAATTACGGCTCCGACCGGTGCTTCGCTCGGATCCAATCCGAGCTGAATCACCTGGCCTTCGTAGGCGGGCTTTATTTCAAGCGGCAGTGAAAGCAAACTTCCTTCTAACACAACCTGGTCCGCGATTGGTCTGAATCGAGGACGGGACTGTAGACTAGATCCACCCGTCCACACGCCACCTCGATCATTCGCCCCCCGGCCACTCCAAGCGAATGTTGGATTTACCCCCTGGCCCCACACGACCGCCGAGTATTGCTGATGACCGGAACCATAGCCAAGTGTGACCGAGTGAACCGGTAATTCGTCTTGCAAACTTACTCCTGCAGCATCAAACACCGATGCCACAATTTCCCAACCACTTCCATCCCAAACGCCTCGGGACCAACTAATCACAAATTTTCCATCGCTCGAAACGGCGATATCAGGATCTTTCTGCATGCCGCCTGTTTGACGATTCACACGAAAAGGTTCCTTCAGCGGCTTACACTGCGCATCGATTCTCTGGGCAAATATATTCCACTCCGCTTGGCGAGGATCATATCCTGTCCAGGTAATAATGGATTCTCCACTGGGCAAGCTTGCTAGGCGCGACCGAACTTGAGTCCCCGAAAGTTCAGAACGATTCGTTGATGTTCCAATGACTTGAATATCAGTCTGGGCTTGTAAATTTGCGTCATACTTACCAACTAAAACATCCCAGGCTGCCTCGCCCCCTGTCCGGCGACTCCAGGTGACGAATACTGATCCATCGTTCGCTGTGGCTACGCTCGGAAAATCGTTTCGATAAACATCGGGCGCATGAAGTAAGACCTGCGGTGATAGGGGAACTCCGAGAGAGGAGAAGCGTCGTGCATAGACCCCGGATGCATCTTGATAACTTGCTCCACTCCAAACGACAACAACGGAACCATCTGGCAACAACGCAATATCTGCGTGCTCCTGGACTCCTTCGATAAATTGATTGACTATGATCTCTCCAGACAACGCTTGTCCGGCTGAATCAAACCAACGCATAAATACGCCAAACGTATCGCGCAGGCCGGCAACTTCATCTCGCCCTCGACCTTGCCAGGCGATTGCGAAAGTACCATTCTCTGCAACGACTACTGATGGAGTCGACTGCGCCTGCCGACGCTCGACGTTGGCCAGCCGCACTTCGCTCGGCTCTGTATTGTGTGGATACTGGCGAAAGAATACGCCATCTGGATCGTCGTCTCGATATCCCGCGTACACGATCACTCGATCGCCACGTGAATTCACTGCCAAAGCAGTTGATTGCTGATCGCTGGACTGTAGGCGTGGAATCATGACGTTGACCAAACGTTCTTGGTCATTGGAACCATCCATCATCAGACGTGATTCCAGCGTCTCAACGATCGCGAGACGTATTTGACTACGGCGAGTCGATATCTTTTTTAAGGCCTTACCGAATAAACCCTGGAGATTAGTTTTTCGCGAACGCATCGGCGTGCGCTTTGGGTGCGACGACATGCGGCCCCCCTCGCCAAAAGTCTGATGGAAGAATTTCTCAGAAGATAAGTGGTCGAGAGGCTATCGCGTCAAATTGGCAAAGTCAAAAGATTATGGCCTCGCAAACCCCACATTTTACCTAATTTACCAGTGAGGGACTAACATTAGAGGGGGAACTAGCCGCACCCTAGGGTGGGAAATATCGTAGTTTAGGTTGGTAATGGCATCTTTGGAAAACGGTAAGTCTGCTGCTCTAGTGACCTTTTAGGCGCACTCTGTCCACTGATGCAGTGCTTCGAAAACTCGCCTGTCTGACTACAATCTGAACCATGACTCATATTACCGTAGCCGCAGACGCCTCGCCCGGCCTCGCCTAGCCTAGCCCTGTGAATTAAGTCAACACAGCAACAAAACACAACGCTGCGAAAGCCTCAAAATAGCACCACATCCACTGTCGCTTTTGTTACGGGGCGGTCGCGCACCGTGCTAGCCTACCATGAATCCGAGGGCACGGGATAAACCCGCGTCCTCGCCATGCATCGATCGCGTAGGACTTCTGATAAACCCGCGTCCTTGCCACTAGTCGATCGGGTAAAACTTCTTAGAGAGTTGTAGCTCAAACCGAAAACCGTAGCCTGCTGCAAGGAACTGCGATGGAGAGATTGGCAAAATAAGAATTGGCAGCCGCCAGGTTTTATTCGATAATAGGGTTGATAGACAGGTAGACCAGGAATTGACGAGGAAATCGAAGTGATCAACGCGAAACGCTTAGTATCTCTACTCGCCGTGGGACTCATCGTAACCACCGGCTTGATCATCGCGCGAACACTGGTGGCTCAAGATGCGATCGATCGGCGTTTTGATCAATTCGATGCAAACAAAGATGGAAAACTCATCCCTTCTGAAGTGAACCAAGAAGAACTCTTCAAGCAATTCGATGTGAACCGCGATGGCGAAGTGACTCGCACGGAAGTCAAAAGGGTTGTGCTCCGCGACTCGATCCGTCAATTCTTCACCGGACGAAACGGGGAAACTGCTAAGAACTCAAATGACTCTGCCGATAGTCCAGTACCTGCCATCGAAGCCCCCGTACGGCAAGGCCCACAGCCGCTGAAACCAGGTGAACATGGTATCGGTAAACTGATCGATGATCTCGCCTTTCGTGACATCCTCGGAAAGGAATATCGGCTAAGCCAGTTCCATCAGCAACAGGCTATCGTCTTAGCCATGACCAGCACCAGTTGCCCGATCTCCAAGAAGTACATTCCGACCTTAGAGAAAATGACTCATGAATCAGATCGGAAGATCACTTGGATCCTAATCAATCCCGTAGCCAGCGACAAACTTGATGACATGAAAGCCTGTGCGGAGAGATTGGGTGAAAACGTCATTTACGTTCATGACCAAGATGCTGCTCTAGCGACTGCACTGACAGCGACAACACCGACTGACGCGTTTGTATTAGGGGAGGGACGTACGGTCATCTTCCATGGTGCCATCGACGATCAATATGGATTCGGTTACACAATCGACCAGCCAAGGCATCGCTACTTAGCAGATGCCTTGAGCGCGATACAAGCAGGTAAATCACCGCATGTTGCAGCCACTAGCGCACCAGGTTGTGCACTCGATCTAGAGCCAATGACAGTCAGCGATCGATCGATTACCTATCACAATCGCATATCGCGCATCATCAACCGTTATTGTGCCGAGTGCCATCGTGACGGTGGAGTGGCCCCGTTTACGCTCGAGTCGCAAGCTGATGTCAAAGCCCACGCGGGTATGATCGAGCAGGTTGTAACGCAAGGTACGATGCCACCCTGGTTCGCCGCCGATACGAGTAGCAACCCTGAGAGCAAAATGCATACCCTTTGGTCGAACGACCGCTCACTCGCTACTGCCGATAAAGAAGACCTTCTGACGTGGTTAGCGGGAGAGAAACTGGAAGGAGATTCAGTCGACGCTTTGCCAAAGAAGGAAGTGACCCAAGATTGGTTGATCGGCAAACCTGATGCCATCTTTGAGTTCTCCCAGCCCGTCCCGATTAAAGCAACTGGTACGATGCCTTATCAAAATGTATTAGTCGATACCAACTTAGCGGAAGAACGTTGGGTACAAGCGATCGAAGTACAACCCGGTAATCGTGAAGTCGTACATCATGTCTTAGTATTTGCTTTAGGGGATGGCGATTCGGCGAACGGCACCGGTGATGATGCCGCTGATGAGCGAAGTGGTTATTGGGCGTTATACGTTCCTGGGAATAGCACTTTGGTATATCCCGATGGCTTTGCCAAACGATTGCCCAAAGGAGCGCGTTTGAGATTCCAAATGCACTACACGCCCAACGGTACGGCTACAACGGATAAGACTCGTATCGGAGTGATTTATGCGAAAGAGCCACCGAAGCATGAAGTGAAGGTTGTTGGTATCGTAAATGCTCGCTTGAACATTCCGCCTGGAGAAGCCAATCATCGTGAAGAAGCTGTGCTTCAGGTCCCCACCGATGCTCGTATTCTGGGGTATTTGCCCCACATGCATCTCCGTGGTAAGGCTTGTCGTTACGAACTGACGCGTAAGAGTGGCGAAAAGGTTACGCTGCTAGATGTGCCAAGATACGATTTCAATTGGCAATTGATGTATGCCTATCATGAGCCACTCGATGTGGTCACTGGTGACAAGATCACATTTACAGCCTGGTACGACAATAGCTCCGGTAATCCAGCTAATCCCGATCCGACTCAGCGCGTTCGCTGGGGCGCACAAACGTTTGATGAAATGCACTTGGGATACGTGGAATACTATCTCCCGAATGCGACTCCTGGAGAAGGAGGCGGGATACCGAATCGCAAGCGGTTGGGAAATGTAGGATCTGGCCAGAATATCGAAGCTATCTTCAAACGCTTGGATCGCAACAGTGATGGCAAAGTGACCATCGATGAAATGCCCGAACGTCAAAAAGAACGTATCTTACAACTGGACCGAAACGACGATGAAACGGTCACCCTCGACGAGGCTTTGCAATTGCGTGGCAACTAAAGTTCGGGGACTGTGGTCGTACTGAACGCCTCGTTGAACCCGTTGCCAACGGCTAGGTTTGAAGCAGCCGGAGTCCACACTGCCAATCGGCTCTCTAACGCCCAGACGATGATGGTTAGATACTCGCAGTGAATGATAACCCAAACGGTAGCAGACCTAGCCTGGCGGCAACGGGTTAAACGAGGCATAGGCTAGGTTTGAAGCAGCCGGAGTCGACACTGCCAATCAGCTCTCTAACGCCCAGACGATGATGGTTAGATACTCGAATCGAGTGATAACCCAAACGGTAGCAGACCTAGCCTGGCGGCAACGGGTTAAACGAGACATAGGCTAGGTTTGGAGCAGCCGGAGTCGACACTG
>JAUMAI010000288.1:0-4722 GCA_032116775.1 Pirellula sp.
ATATTCGTATCTTTTGAAACCAGAATCACAGAGCGATCTGGCTCGGCCTGGCTTAAAAGTAAGGCGGTATTGAGAATACGATGATCTGGTGTATCCTGATAAAACGCTGCCTTAACTCGCTCATCAAACTGTCGGGATAGAACTACACGAATTCTTCCGCGTCCATCTCCCAGCGCCGCTCCATCATCGGACAACAAATCCCCTGTCAGTTCATCCAAACTGCGAAGAAACTCGCGCGCTTGAAAATTGATGTCGTTGGTCCCTTTTTTGAATTGATCGAGCTCCTCGATCACCGTAATCGGGATCGCAACATCATGCTCCTGAAACGAGTAAAGAGATTGAGCGTCATGCAAGATCACATTGGTATCCAGCACAAACAGCTTTGTCTTGGCCATTACAATCTCCTCTTGCAACTTATCTCTATCGGCGACGCCTTGTGCCAATGTAGATTCGTATTACGCGAAGCGATAAAACGTTAAGCCAACTTGTATCATGGATACGCTCAAGCTACCTGAGCCTATCCCGATCCAAGGCCATTCGAATCGGCACTCTTTTAATCCAGTCTTTGCTCGATCAAATTCAGCGAAGACATTCTCTAGAACCAGCGACACTTATCACGATACACAACCGCAGGACGGCGATTAATTTCGATAGACTTTGCGCATGAACCATAGGCCGACGAAAAACAAGACAATATCTCCTAACCATACGGCATATGGAGGCCAAACACCATTTTTCGCGCGGTCAAATCCCATAGCAAACAGAGGGTAATACATGACGAGTATCGGCAGAAAACAAGCTCCGAAACTGGTCCAATAATCTGCCGACTTCATCCAAATCGCCATCGGCACGCCTAACCATACAAAGAAGAAACAACTGAAACCCATAGCCCAGCGTCTGTATGGCTCGGTGAAAATCCGGTTCAGTCGACGTTCTGCCTCAGCTAAGTTACCAATAACTTCCCGTGCTTCCTGTGACTCCAAACGGTCAAATCTGCCACTCATCAGATTCAAACCGATCATCGTAGCCATTTCTTCTTTACGAGCACTGATGAGCTTTACCTGCAACTGTCTCTCTTCAGCCATTTCCGAAAGAGCAAATTGGGATGGGCTACGTTGTCCGACACCTCTTCGCATCGCTCGATTCAGAGGAATCACCTCTTCGGTAATTCCTGGAAATGCGCCCGCTGTACCATCTCCCAACTCCCACTGGGAATCCTCAAGTTGAATACGGAGGGTTTCTGTCTCCGCATCCATTTTCAACTTCCCTCTGGCAGCAGAGATCGTGATTGCAGCGCCACTCTCGGGAAAGACGTTGATCGTGGGGCGAATCAGCCAAGAATCTTGAACATCCAAGACATGGATCGAGAAACCTTGCGAAGTGCTGTACGACCGTTGATTGCGAAGCACTCGATAAACCACTTCCTCAATCGAGTGCATGACAACTCGATTGATTCCTGGCATTCCCCAGGACATCGCCAAGTCACTGGCCCAAACAGCCAACGGGCTCAGCAGAAACGCTAAGACGAGACTCGGTGACATCACTCTGCCTGGACTGATGCCAATACTTTTTAGAGCTACAATTTCATTATCAGCCGACATGCGTCCATAAACGCTGCAAGCGGCGAAAAGTAGCGAAACGGGAATCGCAAACTGTAAAGCAATAGGTAATACGTAAGGGAGCAACTCGAGAATCGCGAAGACTCCTAGGCCTTCCGAGATCAATTGCTGAACCACGCCACCGAGCATGATCACAGCGGTCACTGCGAACAAAACGATCGCAAAGACCTTTAGAATCTCGAAGACAACATAGATGTGAAGTCGCGACATCGCTAACCTTCATTTACTTCGCTGTGAATCGTCGCTCGCATAAATATCAAGTCTTACCAAACGCTGAGTAACTGTGGCCACCATTCGGTTAGCCGAGCATGTTGGAGCGCATGTGCAAGAAAGGGAATCCACATCCAACGCAGCATTCGAATAAACTCGGCTCGCAAGCCTTTCAACTCGACAGTGATAACATCGCCCGACTGATAATGACTCCAGTTAGGCCATATCCCTGGCACACGAGCCATATATGCTCGATAATTATCTCCGTAGATTCCCGTCAACGCATCTTCTTCTTTGGGCAAAGTCAGGCCCAAATAAATAACGGCCGTCAATACAAGTGCTACAGCCAAACAAATACTCTGCACAAAAAAGGCGATGGAGAAGCCCATCAATATCGTACCGAAATAAAGAGGGTGCCTTATGATCGAGTAAGGTCCATCACAAATCATACCGACGCGTGTGTCTTTGCGACCGCCGATGTAGAGCGTAGCCCACCACCGAAAAATAGCACCGGTAAAAAACATCAGCCAACCGATGATCGCTAGTGAAACTCGCCCCATATCACTCAGGATGAAGCCAGGGCTTGAAAAAATCGTAGCGATGCTGACTGGCGCGATGATAGCAATTGATATCCAAGCACGAGAGCGATACAAAAAGGGGCGTCGAGCGCTTTGCATCGTATAATTGATGTCCATTTCGCTGCATTCCGTGCATATCAGAGTTGCATCTGCGGCCCATTCCTGAGCTAACCGTTTTGGCATTAGCTAACATCTAGCTCCTGTCCATTACGGAGGCACCATACCGCGTTTGAGTCTCTGTGCCTACATCATTTCTGAGCCTGCCGCAATTGCTGGCAATTCTGCTGGGCATTTCCGAAGTCGTTTTCTAAGGCTGGAGACAGTGCTTGCCATGAGCGGGAAAAAATTTGAAACGCAGCCAGGTTAAAGGGCTGTTTCTTTAAACGCTGGGTAATTTTTGCGTCAGCTTCCTTCCAAAAAATAGAACGCCCACTACTTGACATACGCACACTATTTACATATCCATACGTACATAGTGAATAAATTTATTCTATTCTGTGTGGATGGAGCTGGTGATGTTGGCCAAAATGCAAACGTTTTCGCTGCTTGGAATCGAAGCGATGCCCGTAGTGGTTGAAGTCGACATCTCTCCCGCGGCTCTTCCCAAAACGCTGCTTGTCGGTCTTCCTGAAGCGGCTGTTCGAGAGAGTTTGCATCGCGTCGAGCGGGCTATGGTTAACAGTGGCTTTGTTCGCCCGCAAAGCCGAATTGTTATCAACCTTGCCCCAGCCGAATTACCTAAGCAGGCCGCGAGTTTTGATCTACCGATATCGCTCTGCATACTTGCCTGTAGTGGACAGTTCTGCTCGGAGTTTCTCGAAGAGTATGCTGTTGTTGGCGAGCTATCCCTTGAGGGGCAAACGCGACCCGTGAAAGGGGCTCTCTCGATGGCGATCGCGGCTGCCAAACTAGCTGGACTGAAAGGAATATTGGTACCTACACAAAATGCTCATGAAGCGGCAATCGTAGAGGATATCGAAGTAATTCCAGTCAGTAGCCTGGGGGAAGCGGTAGGATTTTTCTCGGGACAGCTCACTATAGATGCTTTTCCCTCGCGACTGGAGCAACTATTCAACGCTTATAGTCAATACGATGTCGACTATGCGGACGTCCGTGGACAAGACCTGGTGAAACGCGCCCTCTGTTTGGCAGCTGCCGGTGGTCACAATCTGCTGATGCTCGGCCCACCGGGCTCCGGTAAAACCATGTTGGCCAAGCGTCTCCCGACAATACTACCGCAATTAACCGCCACCGAGTCGATTGAAACAACTCGTATTTACAGCGTGCTTGGGCGTCTGCAAGAAGGCCAGCCCTTGATGGCCAAACGCCCCTTTCGTTCTCCGCATCACACCATCAGCGATGCAGGCTTGGTGGGTGGAGGTAGCCCTCCTTCTCCAGGCGAGATCTCGATGGCGCACCATGGAGTCCTCTTCCTTGATGAATTGCCCGAGTTCAATCGACGCACCTTAGAGGTCATGCGCCAACCCCTCGAAGATCGAGTGGTCACAATTTCTCGAGCCCTGCGCAGCACAACCTTCCCAGCCGACTTTATGCTGGTGGCTGCCCTCAATCCATGCCCCTGTGGGTACAGGACAGACCCTCGCCGCAACTGCCAATGCTCTCCCAACCAAATCGACCATTACATGGGAAAAATCTCCGGACCCTTACTCGACCGCATCGATATTCATATCGAGGTCCCCGCAGTTCCGTTTAGCGATCTCTCCGCCGATACGCCAGGAACCTCCAGCGAAGAAATGCGAGACCTGGTTATCGCTGCTAGAGAGTGCCAAGAGGCAAGGTTTAGTGATAGCCACACACGCTACAACGCCCAAATGACCAGCCGACAACTTCGCCGTTATTGCCCCCTCTGCCGTGAAGGCCGGGAACTAATGCGCAACAGCGTCGCCGACATGGGACTTTCTGCTCGCGCACACGATAAGATCATCCGAGTTGCTCGCACCATCGCTGATATGGAAGGATCTGAAACGATCTTGGTCGATCACCTCCATGAAGCGATCAACTACCGAATGCTCGATCGACAAATATGGACATGATGAAAGACCCTCTACCCAATGCTCGCGAATGACAACGCTCAGAGCTAGGTGCTCAACTAGAGACGAACGGAAACTAACTTGTGATTTTCTTTCACTTTTTTCTCCCTGCTCGCGAGAGATCAAAGCGCAGCGCAGATCTCTTGGGGGAGAGCGGCCGGGGTGAGGGGCATCGAGCTCAAAACTCGAGCGAATTAGCGCTGCGAGCCTGATTCCCCCTCACCCCCTAGCGATTTTTGCTCCGCAAAAACGCCAGGGGCGAGG
>JAUMAI010000289.1:0-4956 GCA_032116775.1 Pirellula sp.
TGAAGCCATTCACGCAGCCTTTGGTGGTTTTGTGCCATTTAAAGAGCAGTTTGCCAACGCGGCCGTCAATCGATTCGGAAGTGGTTGGGCTTGGTTGGTTGTGCAGCAAGGTAAATTGGCCATTGCTTCGACCGGCAATCAAGATAGTCCATTGATGGGCAAAGAAATCGCTGGTTGTGAAGGAACCCCGATTCTCGCTCTAGACGTCTGGGAACATGCTTATTATCTGAATTATCAAAATCGTCGTCCCGACTATATCGCTGCATTTTGGAGCGTTGTTAATTGGGATGAGGTTGCTCGTCGATTTGCGGCTGCCAAGTAATTGGCGGTACTGACGCGAAGCGACGGTCACCGAAGTGTGTCGCTCATTTCTGGACCGGCTGTTGGTAACCGTGGTTCACGCTACCGACGGACGACCGTAAGTGAAACAGTCTGCGACATGCACCTCTGATGTCAAACGCGGTTAGAGTTCTCCCAAAGTGTTAAAACCCTAAAGCTGAACCATGAGTTGCTATCAAAGCAATTATCAGGGTTCAGCTTTTTCGTTGGGTTTTGCTGTGATAGAGACAACTTTCGTATTGCTGCAGAGATGTGGAGTTCCTAACATTCCCGCGCGTTGAGGCTTGCCGCCAGATCTATTTCAAGAGGATCTGGCGTCGGGCAGGAAGTGGTTTGGGATCGACCAAGTTCACATGCTTGAGGAACGGTCGAAGCTCTGAATTCTTTTCCCTTCGCAAGGAGCGCTTCAAACAGCGTGGGCGATTTCAAATGTGAGATCGGCTGGGTGGTTTGGGTTGTCTTTTAGGATTAAGTTAATTTTGCGGTGGCGTGCGTCGATAACATGCATTGCAGAATTACGTACTTCCACCATGGCACAAAATAGGTTCTCAGGAAGAGGACTTGGTCGGAATATACCGAGAGCGGTTCCAGTATCGGTGGCTATCAATTTCGCAAAAGAAGGATCTTTTGTTATGCGGTATCGAGTTGCAAACATGCGTCATTGGATGCTGGGCGCCACCGTGGTCCTAGCTATTTCGTCGACTGGATGTCAGAGTGGCTGGAAGATGCCTGGCTCGAGCATGTTCAGTTGGGGTAAAAAGCCAGATGCAGAGACGATTGCTGGTAAAAGTCCTTCGGTTTACCCAACTAGTCCAGCGCAGAAATATACTCCTAGCACCGTTAGTAGCGTGGCCAGCAGCACGGCTCCTGCGGGATCAGCACCAACATCTGGTGCCTCAAATACGAACATGAATATGCTCCCATCGGGAGGAGCCGCTGCCGCAGGCAATGGCTATCGCCCTGCTGGTGCCCCAACCAATATGAATGGCTACAGTACAGGTCCATACAGCACCGGTGGAGTGCCAACGGGCAATGTAGGAGCTACCACAGCTAGCGCTACGAATCCTTACGGAACCGCTTCCAATGCCGGTATACCCAGCACCAGTTATCCTACAGGCAGTCCAGCCAATTCGGCTCTACCTGGTACGGGGCCAGCACCCGCGAATGGTTTAGGTGCCTATCCAGGCGCGGCAGCACCAAGCGGCACTGTCGGCCCTAGCGGCTACATGGGTGCCCCAAACGGCGCGCTGCCCCAGACTCAACCAGCCAATGTTTCTCCAGCTACCGCTGCTGCCCCCATGGGTAGCCCAAGTGGATACGCAAATAGCTATTCCGCGCCAGCGAATGTTCCTGGCGGAGCATATCCTGCCGGTGGATATGGTGGAGTTGCTCCATCTAATGCCATTCCATCGCTTCCTAATCGCTCAAGTGCTCCAGGTATGAGCGGCGCTCCTGGCATGCCAATGGCGCAGCCAGGTGGTATGGTAGGTGGTGCACCGACGGCTAGTTCGATGCCAGCGATGAATCCTTCATCGAGCTATCCGATGCCACAAGGCATGGGAGCACCAGCTATGGGACAGGCAAATACTGCAGCTGCGATGCCGATGACAGGCACCAGTGCCGGTTACCGAACCAGCGATACCAAAACAGTTCCATACTCATCAGGTGGTGCTTCGCTTCCGCAAAATCCAGCCGCTCAAGGCCCTGCGGGTCAATACAATCCCGCTGCTGCGAATCCAAACGTAGCAGCCTACAACCCATACGGCACAGCAGCAGTTCCTGGTGGCACAGCCAATGCAGCATATACCACACCAGCCAATGGCCAGCCCGGTGCAGTACCAGCCGGTTATCGACCTGGTAGTACTGGCAAGTCGCCTTATGATTTCTCCAATGGAGCACCAGCCACATCAGCGGGTGCAGCCATGCCTCCGATGCCAGCTCTAAGTACTCCCAACGCAGGTGGCTACCCCACTCAGCCAAGTGCGCCAGGCGGCTTGCCAACATATCCGAACGTGAGACGCTAGTAGAGCGACGAGCAGTTTAGCTGCATGAGCTTTTCGCGAAGGTAATAAAGCGTAGCTCTGAGATCATCAAGAAGGCGATGCTTCGGCATCGCCTTTTTTTATTTGGCTGAGCCAAGAATTCGATGTGATCTCTGACTGGAGTCTGCATGTTGGGCTAGATGTCTATTCGGTTTGCAGTGGCACTTAATACGTGCGTCTACCAGGAAGATCGACTTAAGCAGCTGCTTGAAGCGGAGGTTGAGCGAAGATTGAGTTCATTCCTTTGTCTGGTGGCCCAGTTCATTTTATCTAATTGCTATAACACGAACGTCGATTCAACCATCGTGCTGAAGAGCAGCGTTCTAGCCCTCGACTTCAGTTGATCGGCGGAGAATTATTGCTCGGCGATTCACATAAATCGAGGAATTTCGGGCTGAATGACTGCGATCCCAGTATTCGAATCGACGACGGCTTCGGCCAATCGGTGAAAAAATGGGGGCTTTTGCAGGACTCTAGCGAGAAAAATTTAATTTCTACATTTTCGTGGATCGATAACAGAGAAGCATGGATGTCCACCCGCGTATCAGATCTTTACTACCTTTGTTCCAACTGCCTAATGCAGTAGCGGAAAAAAAGTAAAGTTTGAGCAATGCAGGATTCCCAAAATGTCGCGAGCCTATGGAGCGGTGCTAAGCACGTTGGCTGTTGCCATCATAACCCTGAGAGGTTTAGTGGCAGGTGAAGAAGCCGTTGTAGTTCTCCAAGAGTGCCTGACGGGAATGTTGATGTTTTTCGCGATAGGGTTCGTGCTCGGCTATCTGGCCGAATCAGTTTTAAGGCAATCCGCAGAGCGGTTATTCCGAGAAGCTGTAACGCGTTATTTAGATCGCAATGAGGCGAAGAGAAAATAAGCTCGATACTCGCCGTTTTGTAGATCTTTGACGTAGATTGAAAAACAGTTTTTCGTTACAGTCCCGCCCGCCAAAGAAGTTGGCGAGAGGGTTCAAGGGAATGACCCTTTGCCAGTAATGATCACGGAGGATTGGATGGCAACTACGATCGCACCGGAAGAAGATATTCAGACCGTTTGGCAGCGTTATCGGGCCGAACCCGATAATATTGATCTGCGAAATCGGTTGGTCGAACAATATATGCCGCTGGTGAAGTATAACGGCGAAAGAATTTGGGCGCGGCTTCCGGACGGAGTCGAGTTGGATGACTTGATTAGTGCTGGTATCTTCGGACTGATGGATGCCATCGAAGCGTTCGATATGGAACGCGGAGTAAAGTTCGAAACCTATTGTGTACCGCGAATTCGTGGAGCTATGCTCGATGAATTGCGTACAATGGATTGGGTACCTCGTCTAGTTCGCAGCAAGGCCAGCAAACTTTCAGAAGCTACCAAGCAACTGGAAACTCGCTATGGTCGTCAACCAACAGACCAAGAACTATCAGAGCATATGAGCATCAGTATCCAGGAACTGGAGAAGATGCAGGCTGAAGCAAGTGCCGTTAACTTGGTAAGTCTGAACAAGAAATGGTACGAAACAGATAGCTACAAAGATGTTCGAGAGATCGACATCTTGGAAGATAAGAAGGGTGAGGATCCAACCAAGCGCATTCAGAAAAACGATCTGATGAGATTGGTTACCAAGGGTCTTAATCGCAACGAGCGATTGATCATCATTCTTTACTACTACGAAGAACTGACCATGAAAGAAATCGGCGCGACGCTGGATCTCAGCGAGAGCCGGGTCAGTCAGATGCATTCCAGCATCGTTTCACGCTTGCAGGAACAACTCGGCCGACGACGTCCGGAGTTTGGTACCTAAGCGGACCTCTCTCTTTCAAGCTCAACTCTATCATTGCTTGGGCAGTACCTTATAATTCAAAGGTGCTGCCCATTTTTATTTATAGATGTGTAGCTTTTCCTGTTGCCTCATCTTGGTCGAGAGTGGAGTTTGCAATTGTCATGCGTCTGTTAATTGACGGCTACAATTTGCTCCACTTCAGCGGGCTATTGGGAAAAGGACGCGGTGGAGAATGGCTGCAACGGGGACGAAAGAAGCTACTGGCGTGGTTGCAGCAGCACCTGCCCCAAGAGAAGCATGCCCAGACTTGCGTTGTTTTCGATGCATCAGCGAATCCATTAGCTGTTGATAGTGAGTACGCTGCTTACGGCGAAATCAAAGTTCGTTTCAGTATAGGCTACGAGAATGCAGATGCCTTGATTGAGGAATTGATCGAGCAGCATCCAGCCCCTAAGGGTTTGACCGTCATATCGTCCGACCATCGCATACAACGCTGCGCCAAAGCGCATCGTTGCCAGTTTCAAGATTGCGATGTCTGGCTAGATTCCCTACCGCGAAAGCGAGAGGAGTCGCGTTCCAGTTTTACCTCTGCGTACAAGCCTGCTGAAATGCTGTCGGCGGAAGGCTTATCTAATTACGAAGTGCAACTCTGGCTCAAAGAGTTTGGGATCGTGATCAAAGCGGATGAAGTGGAGGGGCCCGAGTTGCCCCAAGCTTTAGACTCTTCTCGCCTTGTTGTCCGACGTAAGAGTAGCCGCGAGAAAGAGAGCAAACAATCGCAACGAATCAATTCGGTCAAGCAG
>JAUMAI010000290.1:0-12238 GCA_032116775.1 Pirellula sp.
TGGATAACATGCCGAACTGTTATTTGAAAAATATTGCAATCGGGATAGTAACGGTCGTTGCCGCGAGCTTTAGCGGATCGCTGCAGGCGGAAGAGACGCTGAGCTTTGATCGTGATATTCGTCCGATCCTGTCTGACAACTGTCTCTCCTGTCATGGATTCGATGAACAGACGCGCGAGGCTGGGTTAAGGCTCGATACGCGCGAAGGTGCCGTGGATGAGGGCAAGGCCGTAGCTCCTGGCAAACCGGAAGAGAGCCTGCTTATTGAAAGAATCTCCTCGGCGGATCCGGAAAGTATCATGCCTCCTCCAGAGTCGGGAAAGCAACTTTCCGAGCAGCAAAAAAAACTGCTTTATCGCTGGATCGAACAAGGAGCGGCTTACGAGAAGCATTGGGCCTTTGATAAACCGTTGCGCCCAAAACCTCCCGTGGTGGAAACAGCTAATCATCCAATCGACAACTTCGTGCAGGATGCCCTTAGCAAAAATAATCTAGTCGCCTCCCCTTCGGCGTCGCCTAGTACGCTTATTCGCAGGGTTAGTTTAGACCTCATTGGCCTGCCTCCTAGCCCGACGGAGATTGTCGAATTCGAAGCAGCTTATGCTCAAAATCCGGACAGTGCGTATCGCGAGCTAGTGAAGCGTTTGCTCAACAGTCCGCATTTCGGTGAACGATGGGGCCGTTGGTGGTTGGACCAAGCTCGGTATGCAGATAGCCATGGCTATTCGATTGACGCAGATCGAGAGATTTGGAAGTATCGCGACTGGGTTATTGAATCCTTCAATCGAGACATTCCCTTTGATCAATTCACTATTGAACAAATGGCTGGCGACTTGCTTCCGAACGCTACGGTAGAGCAAAAAATAGCGACAGGTTTTCATCGGAATACGCAAATCAACCAAGAAGGTGGCGTCGACCCTGAACAATTCAGGATGGACAGCGTTTTTGATCGAGTTGCGACCACTAGTAATATTTGGCTCGGCCTGTCAATTGGCTGCGCACAGTGTCACACGCATAAATTCGATCCTGGGACGCAAAAAGAGTACTATCAGCTTTTCTCTTTTCTAAACAATCAAGATGAGCCATCGCTCAAGGTCTATCCGAAAGACATCGATCCAGAGCAATTATCTGCGGAGCGCGGCGTAATCGAGAAGGCTCTCACGGAAGTTGTCAAATCACATGCTGAAAAGTTCCAACAATGGGAAGCAAGTCTCAGCGAGGAGTCAAAGAAGGCTTTATCGGATCCAGCCCGCAAGTTGTTAGCTGTTGCTGTCGATAAGCGAAAGCTGACAGATCGGGTTGATTTACTGGTTATCTCGGATTTGATTGAAAAGTCTGCGATTGAAAATCAGCTATCGAGACTCGAAGCTATCGATCGTGAATTGGCTAGGGGAGTTTCGACTTTGGTGCTGGCCGAGAGAAAAGAACCTCGCCAAACATTTGTGTTGATTAAGGGTGACTTTACGCGGCCAGATGAACCCGTGGTGCCAGGTACACCGGAGGTTCTGCATCCTTTTGCGTCATCCACTGACAAGCCGAACCGTCTCGATCTAGCGAGATGGCTGATGTCTCCTGAAAACCCGCTTACCTCCAGGGTTATTGTAAACCGAATTTGGCAGCAGCTATTTGGGAAAGGAATTGTAGAAACAGAAAACGATTTTGGTTTGCAAGGTAGTGTACCGAGTAATAAAGATCTTCTTGACTGGTTGGCTGTTGAGTTTCGTGAAAATGGTTGGAGTGTTAAAAAGATATTGGAGACCATTGTTACATCTCACACCTACAAACAGAGTTCTGCTTATCGGTCTGATCTTGCAGCCGTAGATCCACTCAATACGCTACTGGGACGGCAAAACCGGCTGAGGCTAGAAGCCGAGATCATTCGAGATGTCGCCTTAACCGCAAGCGGATTGCTTTCGCCGAAAATGTTCGGCCCACCTGTTCGTCCACCTATTCCCGAAGGTGTCATGACCGTTGGCCAAGCTCGAAAAACTTGGGCTGTTAGCCAGGGTGAAGATCGCTACCGCCGAGCGGTCTACACCATGCTCTATCGTGTGACTCCGCCGCCAGCATTGAATGTTTTTGACGCTCCAGATGGCTTAAGTAGTTGCACTCGGAGAATCAGAAGCAATACACCGTTGCAAGCCCTGACGCTGTTAAATGATCCAGCCTTCTACGAGTTCGCTGTTGCCCTTGAAAAACGAATCAAGGAGGAGGGATTAGAAGCGTCGTTTGTTCGATGTACATCACGTCGTCCAACCGAAGCAGAGCTTCAGTTGTTGAGTTCATTAGATACGTTAAATGCAGCTCGGGCTTTGCTCAATCTCGACGAAACACTCAATCGCGAGTAAACCATATGCAACCAGAGAATTCTCCACAAACCCTGCAGGCGATCACTCGGCGTCACTTGTTCAGTCAGTGCACCATGGGTATCGGATCCATCGCGTTAGCTTCGTTGTTAGCGGATGGAAAGCTTACCGCCAACGATGGAAGCAAATCATCTTCCAACCCACTGGCCCCTCGCCCACCACATTTTGCGCCCAAAGCAAAGAATGTAATTTTCTTATTTATGGCTGGGGGACCCTCGCAATTAGAAACATTCGACTATAAGCCACGTCTGAATGAGCTCAGTGGCAAGCCGATTCCCGAAAGCTTCATTGCGGGAAAACGTTTTGCTTTCATGAGTAGCAGTCATCGTACCGACTTGCTTGGGTTTCATCCGAAATTTCAACAGTATGGAAAGAATGGTACATGGGTCAGCGATTACCTGCCGCACATTGCAGGTATTGTCGATAACATAAGCTTGGTGAAGACCTGTAAAAGCGATTTGTTCAACCATGCACCCGCCAAGCTTTTCATGAATACTGGAAGCGGGTTGTTTGGTCGCCCCAGTCTTGGGGCTTGGGTAACGTATGGAATCGGTAGTGAATGCGATAATTTGCCAGGCTTCGTGGTACTACAAAGTGGACCACGTGGCCCACGTGGCGGTGCGATGCATTGGACAAGCGGGATGCTACCCACTTCCTATCAGGGAGTGCCTTTGCGAAATCAAGGGGATCCGATTCTTAATCTCTCTAATCCTCAGGGGGTCTCCAGCGAACAGCAGCGACAATTGGTTGATACTCTGAAGGAATTAAATTTGAAACGCTTAGTTGAGACAGGTGATCAAGAAATCGCAACTCGGATCAGCGCTTATGAAATGGCCTACCGAATGCAGTCGAGTGCTCCCGAATTGATGGACACTTCCGATGAGACCGCAGAAACGTTGTCCCTGTATGGAATCAAGGATGCCAAGGAAGCGAGTTACGCTAGAAATTGCTTACTTGCCCGAAGACTAGTGGAACGAGGTGTTCGCTTCGTGCAGCTCTATCACACAAATTGGGATCATCATGGCGGCACCACTGAAAACCTGGAGACACATCTACCTGCGATCTGTAAAGAAATCGATCAAGCCACCGCAGCACTAGTCAAAGATCTGGATCAGCGTGGTTTGTTGGAAGATACCTTGGTGATTTGGGGCGGTGAATTCGGTCGGACTCCGATGGGTGAAGTTCGCGAGGCAACCGGACGAAATCACCATATTGATGCCTTCACCATGTGGTTTGCTGGAGGTGGAATGAAACGTGGTGAGGTCTTTGGAGAGACGGATGAATTTGGCTTTGGTCCTGTAAGCAAGCCAGTCCACGTGCGCGATATCCATGCCACGGTTCTGCACCTACTTGGCTTGGATCATGAAAAGCTAAGCGTCAGATTTCAAGGGTTGGACGTTAAGCTTACTGGAGTAGAGAAGGCTCATGTGTTACATGAGCTAATCACGTAGCGGAATGGTAGCCATTATCCTGTAGCAGGCTTGACGCATTATTCGCAGTGCGTTTCTCATTCAAGACCGGTCGCTGGACGGGGCTGCTTTAGCTAATGACCAGGCCGATCAAAATGAGTAACACAGTTCCCAACAAGGTACATGCTGAAAATATGATTCCAAGCAATGCGAATATTTTCAAGCGATTGCTTTGAAGAAGCCCACCGATACCTAGCCCTACCGCCAAAAGTGCAAGGAACATAAAGCCAAACATAAACAGTCCGATGAGCATCGCAGTTGCTGATTCTTCATCCATTCCCCCTGGGGTTGATGATTCGATCATTCCTGCAACTGCGAAAATCAAGAACAGAAATATCCCTGAGATAATACTCAAGATGAACGAAGCGATGCCGAGGCCTGAGTGCTTTGGTGTCATGTTCTGTTTCTTATGTCAAGTTATCTGCCATCTTTTTACATTATCTTTGAATTGTGGCAGAGCGTAGCATATCTCATACGGCGAATCAATTCTTGCATCACTCATCTATTCGCGCGAGCCAAGTCTCTTTTTCACCAGTGGAGTATCCGAAAGTCGTCCGGCGATGAAATGGGGTCGCGAGTCATCTGAGTGGACTCATGACGGTTTAAGCTGGTCTGTTGATTAACTGCTGCCAGCTTTGTTACAGCCAAGATCTGTGGTTCTTTCATTTGTCTACCGGCGCTGCTGACGTGGATTTCGAGGCTGGTGCGATTTCAGCGGCTGCTCCGTAGGATTGTTTGTCCGCGATCAGGCGTGGCTCAACCTTTAGTTCTACCACATCAGCCTGTTGTTCACGCCAAAGGTGAAGCGTTTGTCGGAGTCGGCGTAATTCGGAAGCGTATCGCATATCGGTCGCTAGGTTCAGTTGTTCGTTAGGGTCCTGAGTAAGATCGTAGAGTTCTTCGCCTGGGCGTTCATGGTAGCGACGGAGAATTGATGCAGCGTCTGGGGTGGTCTTAGCAGCGGACTCCCAAGTGGAAAAGAAATTGCGTTGTCCATCTTGTCCACCGACCAAATCCAAATGCGACGTGAAGGCAAACTCTGGATGCAGATTATGGATATACTTCCAACGTCCATCGGTAACGGCTCTCATAGGATACACATTCATGCGATTGTCGTTGCTATGTGTGGTGAAGATATACTCGCGGTGCCTATCTTCTTTTCGCTCTAGTACTCGGAGAAAAGAAATGCCATCCCAATTCTTATCAGGTTTTCCGCCAGTTACTTCTCGTAATGTTGGAAGTATATCTATCCAACTCACTAGTGCTTTGGCGCGAGAGGCAGGAGGGATATGATTCGGCCAACTCACAATCAATGGAATGCGAACTCCCGCTTCATACAGATTCCATTTGCCAAATGGCCATTGAGCACCATGGTCAGCTGTGAAAATAAATAGAGTATTTGGGGATAGGTATTCCTCTGTGGCTTGCAAGATTGTTTTAAGGTCATTGTCAGCATTCTCCACCGCGGCCGCATATCGTGATCGCCACCGCTGCGTCGCCGGGGTGTTAATGGAGCCCGCGGGAAGCTTCCAAGTTATATCTTTATATTTGTCAGGTACTTTGGGCCATGGGACATGAGGCCAATTACTTCCCACCATCATGCAGATGGGCTTCGAGTTGCGGTCGATAGCGCGTTTCCGCAGATAATCAACTGCAGCCAGGATTCCTGCGTGATCATGAAATTTATCGTGAGCGAAATAATCAAATCCATAGTCAGCGGTGTGTTGGTAATGAGACACCTTCCCAAAAGAAACAACCTCATAGCCTTGTTCTTGAAAGTAGGCGGGCCATTTCTTGATATCTGCGCGCGGGCGACTATGGTTCGCTTGGGCGCCGTTTCTGGATGGCATGAGACCTGTAAGTAAAGCCGCTCGACTCGGTGCACAACTAGGAGAAGCTACGTAGGCTCGCTCGAAAACCATGCCAGCGTCTGCAAGCTTTTGTATGGTGGGGGTTGAGAAAGAGTGACTGGCATAAGGAGAGCAGTCCAGTTGACTCATGTCATCTGCAATAAAGACCACAATATTAGGTGGTCCTTCGGTCGACTTATTGTCGATCTGAGCCAGCGCGAAGGACAATGAACTAAGGCAGGCCCAGATAAAAGCGACCGAGACTGTAAGTAAGTGGAGTCGATTTGTAGGGGTGGGCATATTTGTCCTGGGTCTTATGTTGGCCGAATAATCGAATGAATTACGTTTCCATGGACATCCGTTAGGCGAAAATCGCGACCCTGGTAGCGAAACGTTAGCCGAGTGTGATCAATGCCTAGTAGGTGCAAAATGGTCGCATTGAGATCATGAACATGAACGCCGTTCTCCACGATATCCATGCCGAAGTCATCGGTTTTGCCATAACTTATCCCCGGCTTAACTCCGCCACCCGCAAGCCACATGGTGAAGGCATCTTTATGGTGATCCCGTCCTGCGAGTTTTCCTTGTTTTGGACTTTCGCCTTGCTGTAATGGAGTTCGCCCAAACTCCGATCCCCAAATGATCAAGGTTTCATCTAGCAAGCCACGTTGGCGGAGATCCCGAATCAAGGCCGCGATCGGCTGATCGATGTCGTGACATTTTTCTGGAAGTCGAGTTTCGATCCCTCCATGATGGTCCCAATCCGAGTCATACAGTTCAACAATTCGAACGCCTTGTTCAATGAGGCGACGAGCCTGTAAACAATTGTTGGCAAATGAAGCCTTACCAGGCACTGCACCATACATTTCGAGTGTGGCAGCCGTCTCACTGCTAAGGTCCATTAAGCTAGGAACAGAGGTTTGCATCCGGAATGCCATCTCGTATTGAGCGATACGTGTCTCAATTTCTGGGTCGCCGGTTTGCAAAAGATGTTCGCGATTGAGATCTTCGATCGCCGCGAGTGTTCTCTCGCGTCGACTAAGGGAAATTCCCTCGGGGCTCGACAAAAACAGAACAGCGTCTCCCGAAGATCGAAAAGGTGTTCCCTGATAAACACTTGGAAGAAATCCATTGGTCCATAGGCTGCTGCCCGCCCCACCCGTAGGTCCGCTGACTAACACGATATAACTGGGCAAATCTTGGTTTTCAGCGCCCAATCCGTACGAAACCCACGCACCCAAACTCGGGCGCCCACCTCGTCCAAAACCGGAATGTAAAAACATCTGAGCTGGCGCATGATTAATCTCTCCAGTATGCATCGAATGAATGAACGTTAATTCATCCGCCACAGTTGCCATGTTCGGCAATAGAGACGAAAAGGTATGGCCAGCCTGACCATGTTTTTGAAACTTCCAAGGCGAGGCAGCTAAAACCGAAGTTTTACCAATAAAAGCAAAATCGCGATTCTTTGTAATTTCAGCTGGGCAAGGTTGCTTGTCACGACGAGTCAGTTCCGGTTTCTCGTCATACAAATCCAATTGCGATGGTGCTCCGATCATGTGCAAATAGATAATACGCTTGGCGGACGGTGTAGAACCGAAGTGGGCAAACAATGAGTTGTCGTCGCTCAGTAGCGATGCTAGCGCAATCGTCCCCAGTCCCAATCCAGAGCGTGAGAGAAATTCGCGGCGGAGCCAGTTTCGGTGGATGTCCTGATTGTGATTATTGTTTTCAACCGAGCTTGCATTAAAGTTCGACTTCATCGGCTCACTCCTTCGTAATCGTTTCATGAAGGTTGAGAAGTGCCGTCGCAATTTCAAACCAACCTATTTGTTCCCGAACTTGCGGTGAGAGCGTATCTGGTTGCTCGGCAATCACGGCGTCAAAGAGAGTTTTGAGACGTTGTTGTTCTTTAAGCGTCGGAGGACGGCCGAGGGCTAGCCAAAATGCTTGCTCAAGTTGTTCACTCCAAGACTCTCCTACAGTTTCTCGCGGAATACGCTGCGCAAAAATCTTGGCGGCTTCGACATAGACTGGATCATTCAATAAGGTGAGTGCTTGCAAAGGCGTATTGGTACGAGAACGTTTGACCGAACATACTAAACGATTACTTGCGTCAAAGTTCATCAAGCTGGGATAGGGCGAGGCTCGCTTCCAAATCACATAAATGCTGCGGCGATTCGCTTCTCCAGCCGGACTGGTTTCGTAGTTATAGACTTGCCCGCCAATTTTCGTCCATAAACCCTCAGGTTGCATCGGATAGATAGGTGGGCCCTTTTGTTTCAGAGCAAGTTGCCCCGAAATGGCCAAGAGGCTATCGCGGATCGTTTCCGCATCCATACGAAATCTTGGGCCACGGGCGAGCCAGCGATTCTCTGGATCGATTTGTAGCTGTGTCGCCGATGTTGCAGAAGCCTGTCGATAAGTTTCAGAAAGAACAATAAGCTTCAGTAACTGTTTCAAAGAGCGGTTGTGTTCATCGAAGTACAATACTAGCCAGTCCAGCAGTTCAAAGTGCGAAGGTGGATTGCCTTTGATTCCGAAGTCTTCGGGGGTGGTAACGATACCATTGCCAAAAATTTCACTCCACCAACGATTCACAGCGGCCCGAGACGCCAAAGGGTTTTGGGGAGAGACAAGCCACTTAGCGAGCTGCAAACGATTTTTTGTCGAGGGTTCTGGAGATGGGGGCTCCTCTGTGCCAAATAAACCAGGTATGCCTGGCGATACTTCCGGCCCGAGTTGTTGATAGTCACCACGCTCGAAAATATGGCTAGGTCTAGGCGAAGGTAACTCCGCTGCTACCAAAGTTTGGATCGGTTTCAGTTTAGTAAGTTGGTTCTCTAGCGTTACAATTCGCTTCCTCAACTGAACGCTTTCGGGATCGCTCTGCTGATAAATATCCAGAATCTGAACTCGTTCTTCGGGAGCGAGCTTTTCAATTGGCTTCGATATAAGCTTATGGATAGCCGCTGGCAGGGGTGGAGAAACGGAATCTCCCGTTAGGACGGTTAATCGGAATCGCCCGAGCGTCCGGCCACTGCCGTAATTCTGTATCAAGCGAATCCGCAACGCCTGCGTTTCTTCTAAATTGATCGGGGATGTCAGGTGGAAAATCGCATGGTGTTCTCGATCGAATTGAGGAGCGATGGCCCAACCTGTATTAGGTTCTCCGTCGATCGCATGTTGAACAGGGTACTTCTGTTGAGAAAAATCAGCCGAGGCCGCGTTAAGCTTCAATTTCTTTACGGACTTATTTGATGGCTTGGCGAGGCCTGTCTGTTGGTCCATCTCAATCACTTCAGCCGTGAATTCATTCAGCACAAAATTAGTACGAACTGGATCACCGCGACCAGGACCATTTCCTGGCAGGGATGGGTGCTTCAATGCATCGAGACGAATCGCACGAATATCCCGCACGGCTCTTGTTGCCACAATCTCGTAGTTGTCTATGTCGGGGGGATCGCCACCGGTCAAAAGTAGCGAGCCATCTTCCAGGATTTTATGGCCATCCGTGGTGCCTTGAGATTCGAAATCACGAATTTCCAGTAGATGCAGTTCAGCCGCTTGGGTATGACGAGCTTGGAAAGTTGCATACCAGTCAGACATTCTTGCCGATAACTTTGAAGCCCTCGATTGAAGTGTCTCACGTGCTTGCTGTAAAGCTCGCGATAATTCCTCGCGTTGACGCTGCAGATTTGCATCACGCAGCTCCAGATAAGGTCCTTCAAATTTAATGGAGCTCGGTACCTTCGGATCAGCCAGCGAAGCCTCCGTTTCCATGCTGTTGAAATATGCGAAAAGTTGATAGTAGTCTTGAATCGTAAACGGATCGTATTTGTGATCATGGCATTGGCAACATTCGATAGTGCTACCTAACCAAATTGTCCCGATGGTATTTACACGATCGAATATCTGTTCAATTCTGGTTTCCTCTGGCAATGAGCCTGCTTCAACGTTTGTCGGTGAGCAACGTAAAAAGCCGGTGGCTATCTTTTGATCCTCGGTGGCATTCGGAAGTAGGTCACCGGCGAGTTGTTCGATGGTGAATTGATCGAAGGGGATATCGTCGTTAAAAGCTTGTATCACCCAATCGCGATAAGGCCAAATATCTCGCAAATCATCACGCTGAAATCCATGCGAGTCCGCGTATCGTGCAGCATCGAGCCAGACACGAGCCCAACGTTCACCGAAAGCTGGATTGGCGAGAAGGGATTCGACAACTCGAGCATATTCTTCGTCGGAAGGGTTCGCTGCGAACCTTTGGGCCACATCCGCGGGGGGCGGTAGACCGATGAGATCGAGATAGAGTCGGCGGAGAAGTCGGTTGGGTGCCTCACGGGGAGCTGGCTGCAAACCTTGCATGGATAATTGGTGAGATACGAAGGCGTCCAATGGAGAAGTTCCCCATCGGCCATGTTCATTCGAATTGAGCGGAACTTTAGGACGCTGTGGTGGCAGATATGACCAGTGGATCTGCGTCGATTCGTCATCAGGCCATTTAGCTCCCCGTTCTATCCACTTTGTTAAAGCATCAATCTCGGATGGATCGAGGCCTGGTCCCGTTGGCGGCATGCGAGCGTTATGACCTTTGGCATGGGAGACTCGTTCCAGCAGCAAACTATTCTTAGGATTCTGGAGATCTACGACATGAGGTGAAGAGTCGACGATGGGTTGATCCAATCGCAAGTCACCTTCGCTCTTCGTCGTACCATGGCATTCAAAACAATTTCGCTTCAAGATGCGAAACGCTGCTACGTTCTGCTGGTCCGCTTGCCCGAAGAGATGCGATGATGCGCTAGAAATACACAGGCTCAGAAGCAACAAGCTTGGAAGATTTCGCAGCATGTAAAACGTAACAGGAAAGATTTTTGATTCGGGAAAAAAGCATGTCCAAACCGAGTGTAGAGTTTATCGTACTTTCGCCCCGAATGTCAGCTTTTTATGACCAATAACCAGCGGTTAATGCAGCGAGGGTGGGGGATTATAACCCCTCACCCCCGACCCCTCTCCCCGCAGCGGGGAGAGGGGAGAGTTCACGCGGAGCCACGACATTACAGGAAGCTACTGAGATTACAGGAAGCTAACAAAATCTACGTTTATCCGAACCAGCACTAACGCTAATTTTCGCTCGTTCTTTAGCAGAGGCAATGCTTCGAATCACCTTGTCCAAGGAGTGCTGACTCTTCAATGACAGAGGATCGTTAGGTTACAAGCGTAGCATCCCGGTTATCTTCAACGATTGAATCCGAGGCGACCTCTAGGCAGCCGCGAGCGAATCTGGAAAAATTGATCTTCACCAAACTCTTCGAGAGTTTTTAGCCAAGAGCATCAACACTGACTAGACCTGAATGGCAACGCTATGCTACCCGCATTGGAATTCGACCTCACGGCAGCTGCAACCGAGATCGCCAAACAATTAAAAATCGAACCACGGCAAGTCAAGGCTGCCGTCGAATTGCTCGATGCGGGCAATACAATCCCCTTTATTGCCCGTTATCGCAAGGAAGCAACTCGCGGTCTTGATGAGATCGCCCTGCGGGCGATTGAAGATGCCATCGGAAAAGCTCGAGAACTGCTGGCGCGAAAAAACACCGTTCTCAAATCGATCCATGAGCAAAACTTGCTGACCGAGGCACTGCAACAACAAATCGTAGCTTGCACCGATCTGCAGACACTAGAAGCGATCTACTTGCCCTTTAAGCCCAAACGCCGCACCCGGGCTACCATTGCACGCGAACGTGGCCTGCAGCCCTTGGCCGATATCCTGCTCAAACAAGTTCGAATTGGGATGTCCAAGCAGGATCTGCTGCGAAAATACGTCTGCCCCGATAGGGAAGTCCCGGATGAAGAGACCGCATTGGCCGGCGCCTTAGACATCATGGCCGAAACCTGGGCCGATGATGCAGAAACCCGAGTCTGGCTTGTGGAGCAAGCTTTTAAATCGGGGCGCATTTCTTCGCAAGTGAAACGCGGCAAAAAGGAAGAAGCCGAAAAGTTTGAAATGTATGTCGATCACAACGAAGCTGTATCCCGCGTGCCTTCACACCGCTTCTTAGCAATGCAACGTGGTGAAGATGAAGGTATCTTGCGATTGACGCTGGAACTAGAAGACGAGCGTGTGATAGGCGAGATGCAATCGTACTTTCTCGAAAACCCACAATTCGAATTCTTTCGCGACTTACAAGCCACCGTAAAAGATTGCTTCGAACGTTTACTCTGTCCTGTCACTCAATCGACCGTTTTCCAGACACTTAAGGAAAGAGCTGATGAAGAAGCGATCCGCATCAGACTCTTCTGGCACGAAGTAGTAACCATCGACGTTGAAACCAGTCAGTTGCTCAACCTCGGTCAGCCTGTGTTTGATGATGTGGCGGGCCATCACCGAAAGGTCACGCACGCTCATGCGGTGCTCGGGGTCCGGCAAGCCCGTGGCGTTCTTGAAGGTGGCGTTGACGGCGCCAAGCTCGCGTGCGCGGAGCGTCATGCGCTGGGCAAAGACCGGCTCGCTTCCTGCAAGCGCCTCGGCCATCACCGGCGCGGGGGCACCCGG
>JAUMAI010000291.1:0-2041 GCA_032116775.1 Pirellula sp.
CATGATGACGGTACCGCTTCGGGTAAGAAGGTTTACTTGCAACTCAAGTCGGGAGACTCGTACTTGAGCCAGCGAAAACGCGACGGAGTCGAGATCTTCAAGATCGACAAAGAGCGGCATGCAACTTACTGGATGGATCAAGCCTTTCCTGTGATGCTAGTGATTCGAGACTCCGAGGGAGAAGTCCGCTGGATGGAAATTCGGGATTGGCTTCGAAAGGCGACCGACAATGGCACAAAAAAGGTGAGCCAAATTGAGTTCAAAGCCGAGCGCTTTGACGTCATGAGCATCCGTCGCTTACGAAAGCGGGCGTTGTCGTCTGGTTGATTTTCGTCTTCCGAGAAATCAGCGATTAGCGTACCTACCGACGGACTACGCGATTGCCTGCTCGGGGATCGGAGCTGCTATCGCGGTTCCCGACGCGAAGCTCAATCGTCGGCTTGCGAAGCAACAGATCGCCTGAGCTTTGATCGTGGATATCGCCGTCGAATTGCGTGGCGACATTCGGGTTCACAAAAAAACCCGGGGACAGTTCCCGGGGTTTTTCAATTGGCTGGTGCTAAAGGTCCAGTGGCTGCTCCAACCAACCCTTAATACACACTGATATTCGCTAATCAATAACTAGTCATAGAGACACTTCCCTGGCGCAGTCCACCGCTTGGCAGCGGATGGCTACGGGTAGCAGGACTCGCAAGAAGGTGGAGGGCTTTTCCTTGGCGAAGTCCGCAAAAACATTTTAGCATGCTGTGGTTGTGTCGGCCCTTCGGGCCGCTGAGCCAAAAGAGGTGTCCGCCCGTTCTGGGCTATCGCAGTCCGGCGGTTTCAGCTATTCAAATTGCTCTAAGAATCGATCTTGGAGTTCGCCAGTTAGATCGACATCGCCGCAACTGATCCGAATGTCTCCATCCTGCCCTTCCAGTTGTGTCACACCATCTGCTACAGCGAAGACATTCGAAACCGAATCGATCGTTGTTTGCCTAATGACCTCCATGAAAACGCGTCGTTGATCCGTATCAAGTGCGTTATACAACGCCAACGCTCGAATCCAATACGGATCGGTCGCCGTCTTTGTGTTCTCGAAAAGATCGCGATAAATAGCCGTATTCTCTTCGATAATCGAAGCCTTTATTTGTGCCGTAAATTCAACTGCGTTCATGGCCTTCCTACTTCGTCATTTCTGGACACATAAACTCGTTCATCTCGATCAAATCTTGGAGTCTAGCATTTGGTACATCGGGATAAACCCGTCGTAACTCGTTTATGTCGCGGGCGAGAATTGAAGTGGACCCCAATACTCGGACCGCGGGTTTAGATAGAAATCCGTGTGTTTTTTCGAGCGGAAGGCGCACCCCAGTCCCAACTAAGATGTACCCTATCTGTCACTGACACGGCGTCAGTTTGGACGGGCTGACCTAGGAGACAACCATAAGATACGACGTAATCCTTCCGGTTACCGCCAGTTGTCAGCTCCATACTTGGCAGGCGGCAACGTGGATGCCAGTTGGCTTCCCAGATGCTTACTAGCATTCGTTTGCTCTTTGGAAATATGATGGGATGCATTGAGCGACCGGATCTGGGGAGCCTGGCGGATTGGGGGCTCATCCGACCGGCAGCGACCAATAAATGAGATTAGTAGTGGGATCCGATTGGCTGCGCATAATTGGTCGCTTCTCTGGAGGCGAATCGTATCTAATGAGATTAAACATATCTGCTAATAGCGTGGACTCTTCGGCAAAATAACCATGTCCTTCCAAGTCAAACAGTCTAAAACCCTCAACGAGAATAGTATCTACTCCTGGGAGAACCGTAATTGGAGGTGCGAGCCCTACGCGAGGATACTGGTGGAGAAGCTCGGAAAGCTGAATGGCACCATCCCCTTTTGATACATATGAAGTCAGTCTTTGAGGTATGTGACGGATTTTCTTGATCGATTCAGCAAATTGGTCAGCGTCTATATCGGCCGCCGCAAAAATCAGTTGTCCAAGGTTTCGAGGTATAGTTTCCAACTGCGCAAGTCGCTCAAAGAGATTGACCGTGAGTC
>JAUMAI010000292.1:0-3355 GCA_032116775.1 Pirellula sp.
AATCGGTCCGATTCGTGTTATGCGAACCTGCGGCATGATGGGAGAAGTGGTTGGTAAAGCCGCCTGGATTTGCGTCCGGTTTGAGACAAGTCCGCGCGGTGTTTACGAATCGCATTTGGAGAAATTGCGGGAACTGATGGAGCAGCCTGGGATTATGAGACGTGAAGCACTTACTGAGGAGCTTCAAGTCCCAGAAGGGATGCAGATTCCCGATATAGCCACCCGTGGAATCAATCCAGGAAAACTGCCAGGTCTTATCATCGACGACGAAGCTGCTTCTTTGGAAGGGAAGTGGGATACCACAGGAAGTCTCGAGGGATTTGTGGGTGACACCTATCGCTACTCAGGTGATGCGAATGCTAAGGCTAAATTTATCTTTTCTGTCACTCGAGCTGGAAAATATGAAGTGCGAGTGTCGTGGATTGCGCACCAAAATAGGGCTAAGGCTGCACCGATAAAAATTGAACATGTCGGAGGTGCAACGACTATTAAGGTGAATCAAACGCTAGCGCCAACCGGTAGTCAGGGGTTTCAGACGCTGGGGACCTTCGAATTCGATGAATCGAAAAACTATTCTGTTGAGTTTACCCCCAAGGATGCCAAGGGAATCGTGCATATCGATGCCGTGCAGCTTATCCCCATACCCTAGCTGTTCGCTCGCTCGATTCGGCTTCACTTGAAGATCTTCGCGCTCCGACGAATGGATCAGATAAGGCTTCTTGGTCCATTTGTCCGTTTCGAATAGCTTCGCGATCTGTGCGCTGAACTCATCTGGTGAAAGGCCCTCGTTTTGCATACAAGTGCGACTGGAAATACGCGATCATTCGAGACTGGAAATGCTAGCTTGGGTTTTGCTTTTAGCCACTTTGCCCAGCGCTAGAGTGAACCAGGCGTGCAGGTACTGGCGATGTCATGGACGACTGGCAGTTCAATTGAGGCAACATGAGAAGGGAAAGTGAAGAGATAGATTTCTGGCGTTACATCTCTTTGCTTTGCGGCATAGTACTTTGCGGCATAGTACTTTGCGGCATAGTGCTTTGGGGTTTTGGCGTAGGTGGTAATTCGTTACTTGCGCAAGATCTAAACTGGCGAAGCCCTCCGTCAAACTTGAGTGATCAAGTTCTCTTACAAAATAACGATGACGTGAACCTCGGGCCGATGCAGGGAAGTGAACTTGAGGCGGCCGATTTCTCAAGTGAAGCAGTTGGCGGGCTAAGTCCTCACCATATCAACGATGCAAATAGTGCGGCGACACTTGAAAGCGACTGGGATAAGCCTGAGTTTGCACAGCCAGCGTTTGCTCAGCAAGAAGCCGAGACGAAAGTCGATTTGTTCCGCAAGGAAAAAAAGGGGCTTAAAAAACGCTTAGGGATGGGGAGTGATCGGGCCCCGTTTCGTTATCGGGTTCAGTGGGTTCCTAGTGAGTCTGTGGTAGGGCAGGGGACTGGCTTGGACATGTTTGAAAGCGATTTAAGTGCAGGCTTTCCGCTTCTTCTCAGTGAACCGCATACGATCATCATGTCGGGTGGTGCACGCTATTTACAGGTGAATACGGCAGCCATTTTTCCGGACAGTGGTCGTCCGGTACCGAATGAGTTGTGGAGTATTCGCGTTGGGAAAAGTTACATTCATCGATTTGCTAATGAGTGGACGGCGGGTATCAATGTAAATTTTGGTTCTGCCAGCGATCAGCCATTTGGGGATTTGCGAAATTATAATTTCGGTGCAGTCGCATTTGTTACGATGCCCTATCGAGAGCGAGATGCTTGGAATTTTGCATTGGTCTATATGCCAATGTCCCAAATACCATTCCCGATTCCTTCGGTCGCTTACCAATGGAATCCAACGGATAATTTTGGAATAAATTTTGGCTTGCCCTTTCAGGTTCACTATTCTCCGAATGATTCTTGGGAGTTTGAACTGTCATATATGTTGCTGACGACCGTACGAGCCAAGAGTGCATTCCATTGGAATGAGCAATGGAATAGTTACTTGCTCTTTGATTGGGAGAATCAAAGCTGGTTTCTTGATAATCGAGTAGAAGACCAAGAGCGGTTGTTCTTGTATGAGAAACGCTTAAGTGCGGGGCTACAGCACCGTTTCAAAAACAGTTTCACGATCGACTTGGTGACTGGATTTGTTTTCGATCGTTTCTTTTTTAATGGAGAAGGTTTCGAGGATCGTCGGTACGATCGCGTCGATATTCAGTCTGGTGCTTTTCTGGCCATCGAAGCCGCTTTGAGGTTTTAGAGGGTCGGGCTTTTCCTCTGGTTTAGCCTTCAGGGCCATAAGCCGTATCAGAAAACGGCCGTTACGCCTGGCGGATTACCGGGCAAGTATGGCGATTAATCTACCACTCGGGGGCATGGATCTGCGCAGATCTTCGGGGTAGGATTAAGAAGTCAATAAAAACCGCCAGTTATCTTCTGGAAAATAGCCCCGCAAGACTTATTTTCGCATTCATACTGCTTATTCTTAGCTGTGGTACGTTTTTTGCTTCCCTGTCTGAGCTAAGTTTTTTGTGCTGCGATTTGTAGTTGTGGGTTTGTCGACAATTTAGGGGAAGAGCGTTAGGAAGGGTGGGACGATCTTGCGTCGCGGATTTACGTTAGTTGAGTTGCTGGTGGTTATCGCCATTATCGGCATCTTAGTTGGCTTGTTGCTGCCAGCCGTGCAAGCAGCGCGGGAAGCAGCGCGGCGCATGCAATGTTCCAACAACTTGAAGCAGATTGGGTTGGCATTACTGAACTATGAAAGTGCTAATCGAAGGTTTCCGCCATCGGTAGTCGTGAATTTGAATGTGTCTTCTACAGGGAACAATGGTGCCTGGGGCGTACATGGTCGAATACTTCCCTATTTAGAGCAGGGAAATGTCTTTAGCGTAGTCGACATCAACACGGCTTGGGATTTTCAGGTAGCGATCCACGAATTAAAGATACCAACCTATATCTGTCCGAGTGACGCCAAAGGGAATATTGTTCGTGTGACAGGTAATGGCCGTCCAAGTCTCTACCCTACAACCTATGGTTTTAACTTCGGTACGTGGTTTGTTTATAACCCCACGACTCGTACTGGTGGTGATGGGATGTTCTTTCCCAATTCGTTTCTACGGATGTCGGATTGTGTAGATGGAAGCAGTAACACTTTATTTGCAGCCGAAGTGAAAGCCTGGACCCCTTATACTCGCAATGGTGGGCCTGGTAGTGTGATTATTCCTATGACCCAAACGCAGGCTGAGGCAGCGGTCGCTCGCCATCAGGCGTTCGATGCGGTCGCGCAGCCTGCGCCACAGGAGGGGGGGTTGGGGGGTGAGAGGGTCGGCATGCCCAGATCCCCTTGAGCACCAGCGCCTCCC
>JAUMAI010000292.1:3365-4404 GCA_032116775.1 Pirellula sp.
ATACCGGGCATACGGAGTGGCCAGATGGCCGAGTTCACCATACAGGGTTTACCGCAACGATGCCACCCAATGCGATTGTTAACTATACAGCATCTGGGGTAACGTTCAGTCAAACGGATTATAATTCCTGGCAAGAAGGGCGTAACGGGAACGCTGGAATGCCAACTTATGCCATGATTACTTCTAGAAGTTTTCATCCTGGTGTAGTTAATACAGTCAGGGTGGATGGTTCCGTGGGATCGATTGGAAATACGATTGATTTGGCGCTCTGGCGAGCCTTAGCAACCAGAGCCTCGGGTGAGGTGATTGGCGAGATTCCTTAAGATGTGAGTATTCGAGGTTACTGCTATTACATTCCGTAGAATAATGCTGGAAACCGCTTATTCGCTATAACTTCTACCGAGGGAAACGAGAGCCCTTGATTAGCTCTGCTACTGCAGTAGATAATCAGGCAGAGTGTTGTCATCTTTGACCAGAATTCCTGCATGTGCTTTCATGATTGTTGACGCTGGTCGTTCAAGGTTTCCTTCTCTGCGAGTTCGGTTGCTTGTGCCGTTAATCGGTACTTCACTCGTCACGGCAATACTTGTGGCCCTTTTCTCGGCTGCTCTCGGAAATTGGTGGGGAAGGGCCGCGGCAGAAGAACAGTTCAAGCGAATTGAGAAAACGCTAGAAGAGGCTAATTTTCCCTTGACCGCTCCTGTGCTTGAGCTGCTCGCGGACCTTACGCAATCTGAGCTGATTGCTCTAGACTCGAAAGGTGAAATCATCAATGCCACTTTAGATGATGTTGATACAGTGCTGTTGCAGAAGGTTTGGCGAAAAGCGAGCAGCGGTCTTCAGGATCAACCCACGCTTTGAATTGAATTACCGAGAGAGATTTCTTGGTTATGTTTTTGAACGCCGGTTTGCCGGCGAGAAAGGACTTGATGCAACGGTTGAGCTTGTGGTTCTCTTGAGTGAGCAACGCGTGCGGGATTTGAGTTATAGGATGGCTATGTTGCCATTGGTAACCGCTTTGTCGACACTGGTAGTTATC
>JAUMAI010000293.1:0-4885 GCA_032116775.1 Pirellula sp.
AGAAACTGAACTACCAAAAAAAAACTTCCAACCGAACGGTGTATTGCACCATCAGTTGGAAGCCATGTTATACGAGAATTGCTAAGCAATCCGTCTTTAGCTTACAGACCAGAATCGTTTAACGGCAGACCGTCGTTACGTACACCCAGCGAGTAGCGAGTCACGTGATCGATCGTTTCGTTAACGAATTGAACGGAGCCGTCAACTCGAACCGACTGCGCACCACCGGTGTGGTTACTGCTCCAGCCTGCACAGCGGCGGTCACCAGCACCCCACTGCCAAGCACGGTTACGGTTGTTGATTGGGTTACGAACGGTGTTGATTGCAGCCACTGGGCTCATCCAAGCAGCGGTATCATTGTAGCCGTAATCGAACTTTGGTTGGTCACCACCTCTCCAGTGCATTTCTTCAAATGCCAGGACAGTGTTCGATGTACCGTCAGTGACCTGAGCCATCTTGACTGAACCGAAGTACTTGAAGCAGCCGTTGATGTTCACTTGCTCGTTCAAGTAGTCACCGTTAACCCAAGGGGTACCGGCGCTGCCTTTAACAAACAAGCTTGGGTTCGCTGGAGGTCCAGGGAAATCAGGAACGGCACCGCAGTCTTTCCAACCACCCCAAATGTGTCCCATGTTACCCACATAGTCTGTACCGGCCATCGTTCCAACGCGGGCGATGCCGTAGTTGCTCCACTGACCATCTCGAAGTGCAGGCTGATCGTTGGATGGGCAAAGGTAAGTGCTGATAATAGTACGAGCCAATGGCTCGTTGGTTGGATCGAGTGGCGATCCCCAAGTATTCCAGTTGATGCGGTTGTAAATGGTCTGCTGCTCGATGTATGGCAGGATACCAGTCAACCACGAGAAAGTTTGCCAATGATCACGGGGATGGTTCTTCGGACGGTTGTTACCGTTGGACCAGTCCCAAGCCGACTCGCTGTTCCAAGGAAGTGTCTTGTAAGCATCGGCATAGTTCTGTGCAGCCAAACCAAGCTGTTTCATGTTGTTACTGCACTGCATACGGCGTGCGGCTTCACGAGCAGCTTGAACTGCTGGAAGTAGCAAACCGACCAAAATGCCGATGATGGCAATCACCACCAGCAGTTCGACGAGCGTAAAGCCCGCCCTTCGCGAAGAAAAACGCATAGATCTCAACTCCGAATAAAATAGAAAAGAACAAGCAATTATTTCGATCAGGATCAAGGGAGGGACCTGCTGTTAGAGTCACCTCCCCATGTAAAGTTCCAACTACTGGATATCGATATCGATTGTAGGCGAACCGCTGGCAACTTCTTTTTCCAGCGGCGTTGTTTCTGCAGCGCCATATTCCTTAGGGAAAACACCGGTGCCGACTCCAGGTGCTTCACCTTTCTTAGGTGTCTTCATGTTCTCATAGGCCGCGTTGCCGGAAGGAGCACCTTCGGCCAAAACGACTTTATACTTACCTGGCTTAGCCCCAACATCGCCCTTCACACCGGAAAAAAGCTCATAGGCACCAGATTCATCACATACGCCAGAAGCAGTTTCACCCGCGCCGACAGGCCAGAAGGTGATCTTAGTGCCCTTGGGAGCAGCCGCACCTTTAAGGGTAACCTTGCCCTTAACGGCAACATTCCCATTTCCACCGCAACCCACTGTAAAAACTAATAACCCAAGTAAAAGCGCCAGTTGTCTCACAGTCGTCGTCCCTACACTGTTCGAGAAGATTTGGTTAAATCAGGGCAGAATGCCCCCTTTGATCGGAATCGTACTCAGAAAACTTTTGCAAAGCAAGCTAATTCCCCCCTTGGCTACAGTTTTAGGGCGTAGATTTCTTCGCCGAACCCACTTCTACAATCCTTTGAGCCATTCTATTTGCCACTTCGGCATCTCCGCTCTCTTCGGCGTACTTCTGCATCCGTTGAAAAACTGCCATCGGAACCGATTGAACATCTGGCAGTTGGAGGATGACCTTCTGCAAATCCTTTCCCTCCAGGGATAAACGAGACAGTTGCTCTACACCGGCCGAATCCCCCTTCTTTCTCAAGACATCGGCCAGTTCGAACTGGCTTCGCCAAGAATAAGGATGCAATTCGAGTGCCTTGCGATAACTGCTTTCCGCTTCATCCCACTCTGCTTTGGCAGCATGAAACCAACCTTTGTATTGCCAAAACCGATTATCATTGCCAGCCGATGCCGGAACTTTGGCAAGCAATTCCCCCACTTTATCGATCTCGCCTCGGACTGAATTTTCCTCCATGAAAAATGCTAACAATTCAGGGTTCGCCGGGAATTTCTCCAAGTACTTCTGAAGCCGTTCCACCTGCTCTTGTTTGCGAATTCGCTCTCGGTCGGCTTCCGGTAGAGCCGCTATAGCCGGATCGTTCTTGGTTGCACCTCGCCAGTGCAACGCCTCCGCAATTCCGAATACCTCATCATTGGAACCTGACGTCAACCATTTCCCATTGAGTTCATACGCATTGGAGAAACTTAGCCAGTTGGCGCCAAAAAGATAAACGTACGTTTCTTGGGTATCTACACCAAGCTTGATAGCTTCACGTGCATGCATCAGCATTTTTTCACGCTGCATCGTAATGCCATAGAAAAAAATAAGACGCCTCCGCGCCTCACGATGCAACGGGGCTAATTCGATAGCCCGCAAACAAGCTTTTTCTCCCTGCAAAGGCTTATTTAATGGCCCAAAGTAAATCGTCGCCAATTCCAACAATAAGTCGGGGGCACGTGGATCTTCGGCTGGAATTCGCTCCAAATATTGCGCCATTCGATCAGGCGAACCCAGCCGCTCCGCAGACTCCGCCGCTAGCAGCCATGGTATGGCTGTAGAAGGATCAACTTGTCCCCATTTCACGGCTAGAGGTTCCAACTCTCGCCACTTTCCAGCCGTCCGCAATTCTGAGGCTTCAAACGCCATGCTTCGCAGGCGAAAAATAACGGTAGAGCGATAAGCCAGATAAGAGAGCGGAATTAAAAGGATAATCAACACCGTTAAGGTTCGATTGGAAAAACGGCGTTTAGACCTAACCTGCTCTCCATCCGCAACTGAAGAGCGTCTAGCTTGATGATCCGAAGCGGAGGTCGCTGCGTTCTCACCAGTGGCCTCAATTCGGTCCGTTCCAACCGCCGCGGCCTTACCTGCTCCGCGATTGTTTTTTTTGGCAGTTCGACGCAATCAACACCTCGATGTTGGGTATGCTAAAGTTAAAAGGGATTCGTGTTGTTTTTTACAACCCCGAGACTCGCTCAACCTTTGACTATATTATGCTAGGGGACGAGCTCTTCGCATACGATCCTAGGTGATTACATATTTCTTTTTACCACGGCTAGGTGATTGTTTTGGCGATCACGACCAAGGCATTGTCAGCCAGCCCTGCGGTTTTAGAAACATTAGGTACAAGGCGGCCATGATTCCCGTCCATTCGATAATCTGCACTCCTGCCAATCGTAGGCACTTAACTCGCCCTATCCAGTGGTCTGTTTTCTCAAAAATCGTCCTTCTGCCCGGCTTATTGGCCCTGTCTGGCTTTCTAGCTTTGTTGAGTGGCTGCAAACAGCAAACGCCTCCGTCACCGGAAAAGCCATCCCAATCAGCGAGCATTCCGCCTGTTCCAACGGTTGCTCATGTTCGCGACCAACTACCTCCCGCTAAAGAAAATTCCTATGTCGGCAGCGAAGCATGCCGAGAATGCCATCAGCAAATTGCGGCCGACTATGAACTCCACCCCATGGGACAATCCATAGCGACCATCGATACAGCGACTCCTATCGAGAAATCAGACAATGATTGGCTTAAGATCCCAGGTCCGGACAAGTACAAAGCGATTGTTACGACTAACGAAGACAACGCCAGTCGCTCTATGACTCATACTCAAGCTCACTTTGATACTGACGGCACTCTGCTGGCAGAGCAAATTGAAAATATTGCGTTCGCTATCGGTTCCGGCCAAAAAGGCAGGGCCTATTTGACGCTTGAGGATGGAACACTGAGACAAAGTCCTATTGGTTGGTACTCTGCAGAATCAAAATGGGATCTATCTCCAGGTTACCAACCTCAAAAACACCAGGGATTTCAGCGAAGAATTGATAACAGCTGTCTCTACTGTCATGCAGGACAAGTAGATGCATTGTCTGAGGATCAATACTCGCCGCAAGTCTTTCATGAGGCAATGATCAGTTGCGAACGCTGCCACGGACCAGGCCAGGACCACATCGCTTACCACAAAGCGAAATCCCAGAGTTCGAACACCGACTCTCAAACAAAAGATAATGGCGATCAAGATCCAATCTGCAATCCCAAAAATCTTGCGACTGCCTCGCGAGCGGACGTTTGCAACCAATGCCATCTGCAAGCTGAGCAAGTCATTCCTCGTTTTGGTCGTAACTTCTTTGACTTTCGTCCAGGCGACCGAATCGAAGATGTTTTTGTCATTTTTGCAAGCAACAATCGCCAAGCGAACAAGGGTAGCTTCCGAGCTGTCAGTCATGTTGAGCAAATGCGAAACAGCAAGTGCTTCCAAGCTTCCCCTGAAAAACTGACCTGTACATCGTGTCATGATCCACACCGAAATCCGCTTCCAGAACAACGCGTGGAGCACTACCGTCGAAACTGCCTAAACTGCCACCAAGATCAGGGCTGCTCGCTACCGACAGAAAAGCGTCTAGCTATATCAGCAGAAGATTCATGCATCGATTGCCATATGCCCAAGTCGGATATCGCCAATGTGCCCCATACCGCAGCCACCGATCATCGCGTCATTCGCAACAAAGAAATCTCCCCTCCAGACAATCCCGGCGGCAAAACGTGGTCGGTTTTTGATAATGCCGAAGAACGCCTTCCTTCATGGGAAGTTTCTCGCGCCAGAGGCCTAGCGATGATGAATACAGCGCTA
>JAUMAI010000293.1:4895-7160 GCA_032116775.1 Pirellula sp.
CAACAGGAACCGTCTGTGGCCATGAAGGCTCGCCAGTACTTGCTGGGCGACCTACCCAGCGATGCTACCCCACAAGAAATGATCTCTGAATTGGGCGTTGACGTCCCGGCTTTAGCTGCGATCGGATCCTCACTCTGGTTATGCGATCAGCGCGATATGGCTCGACCAATTTGGCTTCGAATCCTGGAACTAGAGCCTAATAACGAAACAGCGCTCAGCGGCTTAACCCTTCTCGACATTGCAGCAAACGACCTTGCATCTGCTGAGCGTTTTGCCAAACGGCTGGTTGCTGTTACCCCATCCGAACCAAAGCATTGGGTTCAACTATCAACGATCCGATGGAAAATGGGAAAGCGCGCCGAAGCCCTAGCTAATGCAGAGAAAGCCATCCAATTAGACCCGTCACTGGATGACGTGCGAAAGTGGATTCAAAGTCGAAATCAAAAGGACTCCAGCCCTGATCCCTAAACGACTTTTTTCCTGACTCCCCTTCGTTTATCTCTCACCGCCTGAGCCCTCTTGAGTCTCTCGCATAGCCCCCACGGTTCCTCCCTTCGACCGACCGGACAACCCAACTTTTTTTAATTTTCCGAGACTTTTCTAGACACTGATAGGGGGAGAGTCTAGACTTCAGAAGCGACAGCCGAGGAGTGGTTGTCGTTGAAATACTTTTCTTATCGTTCTTATTCTAGAATTGGAACAGTGGAGGCGCTTATGAAGAGAAGCTGGAATCGGTCCGGTTTCACACTGGTAGAACTGCTGGTGGTTATTGCGATCATCGGCATTTTAGTTGGACTCCTGTTACCTGCGGTTCAAGCAGCTCGCGAAGCTGCCCGCCGTATGCAATGCAGCAACAACCTTAAGCAACTAGGTTTGTCGTTGCACAACCACGAATCTGCGTACAAATACATTCCGGCCTGGGGAAAAGAATTCGCATTAAACGATGCGTATGCTGCACAGAACAATCCATACTTTCCATTGACGGGCGATGCGCGACGCATCGGCCATTTTGTCAGCTTATTGCCTTATATGGAGCAGGCTAATATTGCGAATCTACTTGATGCGAAAAAAGCATTAGTCGATCCACGAAACTTGCCACCTCCGTTCCCAGGTGGGACAAATTCTCCAGCTATGCAAAGTACCGTAGCGACCTTCATTTGCCCATCGACACCTAACGCGATTCCATCCGATTACGGTCCATACTTCGCACCGCTCGGTTTTCCGTCGGGTCAGGCCTTTACTTTGCCTCGAACCGATTACGCACCCATGAGAGGATTGCATAGTTCGCTTGCTGCCTGTGCTGGCTTACCAGCGACGACTACGAACAACTCCATGCTGGGAGCTGCCGACATGATCCAACGTAACAAGATCAAATTCGCAGAAGTTGTCGACGGTTTGTCTAACACCATCTGTTACTTCGAAATCTCGGGTAAGCAGCATGCTTACTTCCGAGGACGCTTCCTGGGTGTTCTCAACCTTAATTCCTTCTATGGCGACTGGAATATTGCTCGACACATGCGCGGATTGTCGGGGGCTGACGTCAATAACCCAACTCAGCCCGGCTGCTCCTTTATCAACATTCTCAATTCCGACAACCCATACTCTTTCCATCAAGGCGGTATCCAAATTTGCCGCGGTGATGGCTCTGTCGGGTTCATCTCGCAAGCTATTGACCTACCAACGTTCATCGCTTTGACAACTCGAGATGGGGCAGAATCTCTGCAGAATCCAGATTAGTTCTTGGCGACTAAAACGTAACAAGATTTCTTCATTGCCTGAAGAAATTGCAGATCACTCTTTCAGACTCTCGCTTGAAAGAGTGATCTGTTTCTTTATAGGACAGTAAATTTGATTTTTCGTTTAGGATAAACGGACAACCCGATGCAACTTAATGTTTTTTCATCGCGAACTAACTATCTCTACCAAAGCTTGTTAGTAACTTGCTTCTTGAGCTTAGTGGTGTTAGCTGGCTGCAAGCCCGGCACATCACTGGTTCAAGCGACAGGCAAGATTACCGTAGACGGCCAACCTGCCAACGGTGCCGTTTTGCTCTTTCATCCGGAGGGTGGTGCCTCTAGTGTCGTATCGTCTGGTGCCGCGCAAACGGATGGTACATTTAGCTTGGTAACGGATGCAAAACCAGGAATTCCAGCCGGTAATTACTTGGTTACAGTCACTTGGCCAGATCCCGCCAAAACCAAAAAAGAAATCGACTTTGTCAAAGGTATTCCTGAACCAGGACCTGACTTATTGAAAGGGCGATAC
>JAUMAI010000294.1:0-1681 GCA_032116775.1 Pirellula sp.
GCCGCTCGATGTGCAAAGTGGAACTATGGCGATGGCTCTGTGCCGCGGTATTCGCCAGCGGTATCCCGATTGGAAGTATCTCGTCGATGGCGATGGTGGCGACGAGAATCTTAAAGACTATCCCATCGAAGAAAATCCCGAACTAACCATTCGCAGCGTTCTCAATAACCTGATGCTCTATCACGAAGGTTGGGGTGTGCAGGCGATTAAACATTCGCTTACTTTTAGCGGCGGGCAGTCGCGCGGGCATGTTCGCACATTTGCTCCAGCTCAGCATTACGGATTCATTGGTTTTAGCCCTTATGCTTTATCCAATGTGATTGATGTCTCCGAATCGATTCCATTCATCGAATTAACCGAGTGGTCCCATGAGAAACTCTACAGTCTTAAGGGATCCATCGTACAACGCGGAGTTGAAGCGGTGACCGGTATCGCTATGCCCGTCTACGAAAAACGCCGTTTTCAACACGGTGCGATAGAGAGCCAGATGTTTAGTGAAGTTTTCCCTAATTCAGAGCGAGCGTATCGAGCGGAGTTTCAGCGGATTTTTGCCGGTAATTGATTATCGGCTACACTCTGCTGCAGTTGCTTTGGGCGTTCGCGATTAGGGCGCGCTAAAGCGGTACGATATTTTTCGTCGAGCAGTTTTTTGTTAGCCCGCTCAGGATCGACTTGTGTCCAGGTCTCCAGATAGTGTTTCGATACCACTTCACGCTGTATGCGCTGATCGCGATCATACCAGCGGACGTGGTACAGACCGGATGTCTGATTGCGGCGCGGCCAGCGAGATGGTTCATCCAATAAACACCAAGCCCGTACATGATAGTCGCCTGCGGCAGCCGACCACCCATAGAAAACAACCTGATCATAGATGTGTCGACCGAGATCGTCGTGAAAGTGATTCACCTCGATCATATCGACTTGTTCTCGTACGACTCCTTGATTTCCACTGGAACTCGCAGCAAGAAGCGATAGGCAAAGCAGGGTGAGTTGTCCCATCAATGTTATCCTTCACTACTGAGCTTCCATGCAAAAGCTTTTCTCTCTTGCATCTTTGAGAAATGAAGTAGGAGAAAACCGTTAAGAAAGGCTCGCCAAATGAGTTGGCTCCAAAATCTGCCAGATCGGAAACCGTGCTTAAATTTATGCAACTTAAGGTAGTCTGAGTTCGCTGAAGAGCAGAGTTCAAACTAGCGACCATAAAAAGTTCGAACCAAGACGAAGATCCAGCTAGACTTAGCTAATAACAAATATTCGAATTACTGAACACTGCTCCGGAAGGTGAATACCAAAGCCCCACCCTGGCGAGAAGAGCGGTTTCAGGAAATACCTCCGTTATTTCGTCGAAATCCACATTTCAAGCAGCAAGCAAACTTTATCCTCAACCAGCGTTCCCTGCAGATGCAATACCGAATCGCAATTGGCATCGTTCTGTTCACGGCTCTTCTAATACGGCTATTCGCAGCAATGTGGTGGCACGGATTGGCGGCCGCCGAGGGACGACTATTTCGTTTTGGGGATAGCATGTCCTACTGGCGACTAGCGCAATGCTTGGCCGATCGCATGCCCTATCAATACGGAGGCGCAGATGGCAGTATTTTCCGCGCGCCTGGCTACCCGATGCTTCTTTCGCTTGTTGCCAGCATCCAAACTGAAGAAACTGCAGTCTGGTGGGGACGTG
>JAUMAI010000295.1:0-2190 GCA_032116775.1 Pirellula sp.
TCAAACGAACGGCACGTGACCACCTCACGTGCCGTTCGTTTTTTATTTTAAGCCAAGGTTGATTGAACCAGACATGCGCAGGTTAATGGCCAGCGAGATGAGATACCAAAGTATTGAACTAAGGCTTGGCTTCTAGAGCCTTGCGTGTTGCCGACAAAACCGCTTCTCGAACAGTACTTAGATTGCCTTCGAGGAAAGCTCCCGCGGCTGCGCGATGCCCACCGCCACCAAAGCCCCGAGCTAACTGGTTGCAGTCAACATGACAACGACTTCGGAAGCTAATCTTGAATCCACCCTTGAGCTGTTCGATGAAGATCAAGGCTACTTTTGTCCCAGAGATCGCGAGGGTCAAGTTGATGGCGTCTTCGGTATCGGAAGGAAGAGCTCCCGTCTCTTGAAAATCCTCTTTGAGCACGTAGGTGTGCATCAACGTACCATCCACTTCCGCCTCAGTTCTGGACAGAATGCGTCCTCGCAAGCGAACTCGGCCCAAGGTATCACGCTCATATAAATCACCATAAATGGCCGATGGACTAGCTCCTGCATCGACCAAATCAGCAATGATGCGATAGGTGTTGGGCGTTGTTGAGGCAAACCGAAACCAGCCAGTGTCCGTTGCAATCGCCGTGTATAGAGCAGTTGCCATGGCCTTGGTGATCGGCACTTTGAGATGTTGAGCTAAGCGAGTTACTAGCGAACCTGTCGCTTCCGAACTGGTGTCCTTGAAAAACTCCGCTCCGAGATCATCTTCACCAACATGATGATCGAGTACCAACTTGGCTGCTTTACTGCGTCGTAACACATCAGCCATCGGTCCTAATTGCGCCCAAGCGCTCGTATCGAGCACCATGATGCAATCAGGCTTCAACTCGTCGCAACGAATATGTTCTCCCAGAATCTGGATTGACTCGTAAGGATCCAGAAACGCCAAACCAGGAGGTGTAGGATGTCCATTAACAACCACCACTTCCTTGCCGAGATGACGCAAGATACCGGCCATCCCAAGCTCGCTACCTATTGCATCGCAGTCTGGACGAATATGGCTGGTCAGTACAAAACTCTGAAATCCGGCGATTCTCTCCGCCAAACGATCCCAGTCGACGCTCATGGACACCATCACAATCCGGAGAAAGGAAAAACAAATAGCTTATCGACGCCGCAATGCCACCTGACAAAATTCAATGCATCAGTGACGAAATCTTGAAGCCCAACCAGAAGCGTATATCGTACTCGCCATACATCGCATTCACCAGCACACCCGAACAACGCTTGCTCGTTTTAGCATTATAAGGGGACAGTGCGACTCGCTTGGGCGATATCCTGCAAAAGCTGGGTACGTAAGGCCTCGATATCAGCGAAACGAACCACATCGCGAATCTTGAAGTGAAACTCCACCTCGAGTTGCTTTCCGTAAAGATCGCCTTCGAAAGCAATTAAGTGAACCTCGACTTTCAGGTTACTTTCGCCATAGGTTGGATTGGGCCCGATGTGGACTGCAGCTCGATAACGCTCTCCCCCTAATCTGGCGATTGCTGCATAAACGCCAGTGGCTGGAATAAGGGTTTCTATGCCGGCTAAATTCGCCGTTGGGAAGCCTAAAAGCCTCCCTCGCTGTGCGCCAGTCACAACCGAACCACTCAGCACGTAAGGAGACGTTAAAGCTCGATTCGCGTTTTCGATATCGCCATTGAGTAACAGTTCCCGAATTCGACTGCTGGAAACCACTTGCTCCGCCACCGCCGCCAAGGTCACTTGCTCGAATTGCATACGATTGGCTGCACAAAGCTGACTTAGCTTCTCCACATTCCCTTGACGATCTTTACCGAAAAAGAAGTTCTCACCTTCCACAACCGCTCGCGCATGAAGGCTGTCGACCAAAATGGATTGAAAGAACTGCTCTGCGGTCAATTGCAAGGTGGTCCTATCCGTTGGATAGGCGATGACCCAGTCCACACCCAGACGTTTCAGCAACTCGGCGCGGCGCACAACGGTGGTTAACTTCGGTGGTGCAACATCGGGTCGAAGTAGCGACAAAGGCGAGGGGTCAAATGTAAGAACCACCGCGGGACCACCACAGCTTTTAGCTGCTTGGACAAGTCGCTCGATGAGCCGAGCATGACCGAGATGGACTCCGTCGAAATTGCCAATCGAAACCGCACCGTGATAAAGATTCTGTGGCAAGTGCTTCAA
>JAUMAI010000296.1:0-3234 GCA_032116775.1 Pirellula sp.
CCCCAACTGTACCGGATGGAATCAAGCTGGAGCCCCCGACACTAGCCTATGGCGCATTTCTTCAGTCAGTTATCGATTTTCTGATTATTGCCGCCGCTATATTTTTTGTCGTAAAGATCATTAATTCTGCGAAAGAGCGATTTGAAAAGAAGCAAGAGGAAAAGCCTGCTGTCACACCAGAGGATATCCTATTGCTTCGTGAAATTCGTGATTCTTTGAAGAAGTCATAATCAGTGATAGTACAATCCCCATCACAAAATGATGTTCGCTGTGAGAGCGTTGCTTTTTTTGTTAGGCTGGCCAAAGGGGCTTAACCTTGTTTAGGAACTTGAAGATGTATCTCCAAGGAACTGTCGTAACGCTGATTGTTATTGCAGGGTTATGCGCGAACCCAGACTGTCGAGCGCAAGCTTACGGTGCAGTGGATGCTAACTTTGAAGGACAGGTAGTAGACAATTGGCACGGTTTCGAAAGGCATCGTTTTCGTTTTGAAGAACGTGATGCTTGGGTAGTCATTCCTAAAAAGCCCATGGGCCATGGTGTTTTCTCATGGTGCATGATGTTTCCCGATGCATTCACGCAGCGCTGTGCTGCACCGATGCTCGTGGAGAAAGGTTTCTATCATGTTTTCTTGGATGTCGGAAACAGCTTCGGGTCGCCCGATGCGGTTGCAACGCTCGGCCGTTTTCATGATTTCTTGATGAAACGTGGTTTTTCGAAGCGTAGTGTGTTGATCGGCATCAGCCGTGGTGGTTTGTATGCACATCGTTACGCTACGGAGTTTCCAGATCGAGTCTCTGTCATTTATGGAGATGCGCCGGTATTGGATTTTCGTAGTTGGCCCGGCGGGTTCGGCAATGGCAAGGGAAGTCCGGGAGACTGGGATAGCCTAAAAAAGGTTTATGGATTTTCAAGCGATCAGGAAGCGAAATCGTATACAGGAAATCCTATCGATACGCTGCCTGTGCTGAGGGCTAAAGAGATTTCGTTGATTTACGTGGTCGGCGAGGTGGATGAAGTCGTCCCGGCTGCTGAGAACGCCGATATCGCGGAGAAGATCTACCGTGAGATCGGTGGCGACGTTAAGGTGATTCGTAAGCCAAACGTGGGACATCATCCACATGGACTCGATGACCCAACGCCAGTCGTGGAGTACATCAGCGAGAAGACCAGAAAGATGGTCGACTCGCTTCAAAAGTAAGCATGTCGCTCTAGCCATTTTACGTTTTTTATGCTTCCGCAAAAAAGACCTGAAGGAAACAGCATGGAACGCAATTTGGCGACGGTCCCTTTGGTGGGTGTTGCGGTAAATGCTTCGTTAGCGTCGTTCAAAATATTGGCTGGCGTTTTCGGCAATTCTTATGCCTTGATTGCGGATGGTATCGAATCGACGGCCGATATTGTCACTTCTCTTGTGGTTTGGGGTGGATTGCGAGTTGCTGCGACTCCTGCTGATGATCGCCATCCATACGGTTACGGTAAAGCAGAGGCTCTTGCCGGTGTCGTTGCCTCTATCTCTTTGTTGGCAGCGGCTGTTCTCATTGCGTATCACAGCGTAAGGGAAATTCTTACACCGCACCACTTGCCCCACTGGTCAACCCTCTGTGTATTGGTCGTAGTGGTGGCCATTAAGGAGTATTTGGCACGTTGGGTTGGGCAGATCGGCGCTGATGTTTCCAGCGCATCATTACAGGCCGATGCATGGCATCATCGCTCGGATGCCTTAACCTCAATAGCTGCGTTTATCGGCATCAGCGTCGCGTTAGTAGGAGGGAAGGGTTGGGAGGCTGCTGACGACTGGGGCGCCTTGGTCGCATGCGGAGTGATTGCATTTACCGGCTTACGCCTATTTGGGATGACCATTCGAGACTTGTTAGACGCCGCTCCGCCAAAGCCTTTTGAAGAACAGGTTCGGCAGGTTGCTGGGGCCATCGATGGTGTTATCGCAGTTGAAAAATGTCGAATACGCAAGAGCGGAACCTCATATTTCGTAGAGATTCACATTGAGGTCGCGGGTGATGCCACCGTGCGTGAGGGGCACGTAATAGGCGGGGTGGTCCGAAGCACATTAAGAAACGCTAATCTCAGAATAGCTGATGTCTTCGTACATATTGAACCCTATGAGCCGCCTGCTGAAGGTTCTCTCGTTACAACATTTGGGGACTGATGCTGTAGGTCTTAGGAATGCAGGAGAAACAAATTGAGAAGTATATGCTTATTCCTAGGATTGCAGTTAGCTATTGGTGTTAGCGCCAGTGCTGAATCTAAGGACAGTCAGTCACTTATTCTCCTAGGCAAGCCGATTTCGCTCCGGAGCGGCGATGGAGTTGAGTGGAATGAGTTTGCGGCGACGGGCTTGCTTTCGACCTGGCAATGTGAGTTTGAGTACGAACCTACCGATCGAGAGTGTTCGCTTCTGGTATATCAATACGACGTCAAGCAGAGATGGGAGGTCGTTCTAAATGGAGAAGCCCTGGGGAGTTTAACGCAAGACGAGAATCTACTCACTCATGTCGTTCGTATTCCAGTGAGTCTTTTGAAACAGAGAAATGTCCTTGTCATTCGTTGTGCCAAAGGATCGCAACCTAGTGATGATATTCGTTTAGATCGTGTCGTTTTGGTGGGTCAGCCGGTTGCCGATTATCTCGCGGGAGGAGAGGTCCTCTGCGAGGTTAAAGAGAAGGGGCTTGGTGAAGTTCCACATCGGCTGACGATACTTGATGAATTTGGCGCTTTAGTGCCCTTGGGAATAGCATCGGGTGAGGGACTTGCAGTTCGAGTTGGCACAATTTATTCGCTGGGTGAAGGAACCACTATTCGCTTGCCCGTCGGTCAATATCGCATCTATGCAGGACGTGGTTTCGAGTATTCGCTAAGCATAGCGGATGTCCATGTGAAGAGTGGCAGTAAACAGACAGTCAAGCTAGAGATTGAGCGACAAGTGGATACTCGAGGTTATGTCGCTTGTGATCCGCATATACATACCCTCACATATTCTGGACATGGTGACTCGACAATTGAAGAGCGTATGCTTTCGATAGCAGGCGAAGGCATTGAATTACCAGTAGCCACCGAGCATAACCGCTATATAAGCTTTGAAGAGCCAGCACGGAAACTGAGAGTTCGTGAGTATTTTACACCGGTAACGGGATGCGAAGTAACGACGCCGCGCGGGCATTTCAACATCTTTCCAGTAGAGGAGAGCGCGGCGATGGTGGACCATCGCCAAGAGGA
>JAUMAI010000296.1:3244-3940 GCA_032116775.1 Pirellula sp.
GGAATATTCTTTTCGATCAGATTTGGAAGACACGGAATATTCAGGTCGCAATTCTAAATCATGCACGAGATATTCACAGTAATTATAGGCCCTTTGGTGAAAATGAGCATGCGAGTGCAATTGGAGAGAACTTGCATGGACGAAAGTTTTATTTTAATGCGATGGAGACTATCAATTCAGGTGCTACGCAGAGTGATCCATTGCAGTTGTTTTACGATTGGATGACATTGCTAAATGCTGGTATCGATGTTTGCCCGATTGGAAGTAGTGATTCGCATGATGTAAGTCGTTACATCGTGGGGCAGGCACGCACGTACGTGCGTTGTGATGATAGTGATCCGTCGAAGGTAAATATATCCGAGGCTTGTGAAGCGATTCGGCAAGGCAAGGTGAGTGTGAGTTACGGTTTGTGGGTAGAAATGACTGTGGACGGTCGTGGGAAATCGGGTGAGTTAACTGAGATTGCTGACAAAGAGGGAATTACTGCCACGGTAACCGTCAAGGCGCCACATTGGAGTTCGGCAAGTCGACTACTTATTTTCGGCAATGGAAAGTTGTTGCTGGAAAAATCCTCTTCGCAGGGAAGCTCCGGTGATGCACCATTTATTTGGCAAGAGACAATCACTCTACCTGTCGCGAGTTATGATATGAACTTGGTAGCTATAGCGATTGGCCCTGGAATTGGCGAAAGTTTTT
>JAUMAI010000297.1:0-2767 GCA_032116775.1 Pirellula sp.
AAAAAAATCATCGAATTTATCGAGGTCAGACTCCTTCTGCTCCATTGGCTTTTCTTCAACAGGCAACGCTGGCTCCTGCGCTCGGCCATCTACAGGACAGAGCACTAACAGCGCCAGCACTGCACTGCAAACTGCTGAGGCTATCTTCGTTGATGACAAAAAAGTCTGGGTAACGTTTTGAATCACTTCATTTCTCCGTTTGCTTTTCCAAACTATTGAAGTATTGGTCTAAGCCAGAGCGAAATTCTTCTGGTAGTTGAGCCCCTGTTTCACCGGTTGTGGTCGCAGCCTCACGATACTCTCGGTCTTCTTTTTCGTTTGCTCCTGATCCGGAGAGTGCCAATGCCAAATCACTGGTAGTGCCAGTGCCACCGCCACCTGGACTGCTACCTCCACCTCCGCCACCACCTTTTGGATTAATCTTGCGCGACTGCAACAGCAACTCGATCGCTTCCGTTTCTGCTGCGATGGTAATAGCACCGGTGTCTGGCAAGTTAAGTAAATCCTCAGCCTCTTGCATTACATCCTTCACCTTGGCCAGAAGTTGCATCTCTTTTTCGAAGTGCACCTCGGCCTCAGGCAGTTCCTCGATTCGACGCAGCACTTTATCAACGCGAGTCCCCAAACCACCCTGCTTTTCGCTTAAATTAGAAGCCGTTTGCTGGTGAACCTTTTCTTCCACCGCCTTTTTCGCTTGTTCGGCTACACGAGTTTCTTCTCGCAGGTTGACTTCACCCTCGAGGATCTGCAACACCTCCAACACGATACTTGGAGGCAGGCTATCTCGGCTTTTCGAGCCTGGGCAACTTCCTTTGCTCGCAGGGTCAACTAAGTCATCCGCCCAACGATCGAGATTGTCGGACCAAAACTCGGCCTGCGCAATCGATAGTCCCTGTTCCTTAGGAATGTCATCCGCCAAAGATCTTACTCCACTGAGAAGGTCCATCTCCTTCATTTCATCCAATACGAGCTTAAATTGCTTCAGTGGACGTCGGTCGAAGTAGGCCTGCATGTCATCCATGATGGAAGATAGTGAGTCGACACTTTTGGCTTCAACTTTGGTTAATTCGTTGAGTACCACCTTATCTTCCTCGGGGATATCGGATTTCTCACCGAATGTATTTTCGATGCGGTCGCTAATCTTATTGGCGACTTGCAATTGCTCTCGCGATGCCGCTTTGAGTCGTTTCACTAACGTGCTACCTTCCAGATTCCCAAGCAAATTGCTCATCTCGTCGGCCAGACGCTGAAACTCTGCCAATAGCTCGTCTTGCTGCTTGACCGCTTCCTCAACAGCCTCATCCTGATTCTGGGGCTGAGATTTGCCACCGGATCCAATAACGGTAGTGGATGGCAGAGTAAATCTTCCAGGTTTACTTCCTTTTTTACTCTCCTCTGATTCCGCATCGGAAGGCTCATTGGGTTGCTGCGTCGACTCTGCATCGACGAGCGCGGGAACTGGAGGAGGAGGAGTTTTCGCTTGATCTTCACTTCCAGATTTCGAATCACCACTATTGTTGTTTCGTATTTTGCCAGCCGCATTGCTTTCTGTAGCTTGTGCTAGATTCTCTGTAGTTCCCTTAGCACCCTTGGAGGCCTTATCGAGCAAATCAGCAACACTCGGCATCCGCGAAGCGGAAATATCGTTGATGACACCGAGCATTTCAGCCCAGCGGTCGAGATGGCCCACGCCGATCTCTGAATTCCGTGCGGCTTGCTTCAGGAGCTGCTGTCCATTTTCGCCCAATTGAGTCAATCTTCTTGCGTTGCTTTCTTCAGCAGCGGCCTGCATCTCCAGTTGCTTTCGCATTTCATCGCTGGCCAATTCGTCTGCGGACATCTCCCGTAAACGTTTATTCGTTTGATTTAACTGAATTTCGCGATCGCGCACTTCCAACGCTTGTCGATGCCAGCGATTGAGCTGCTCAGTAATCCAGATTGCATGCTGCTCTGGAGATAGAACGTAAAGAATGTGAGCAGAGGAATAAACACGCGTCCGGTTCGGTAAGTAATCTTCAACCCAAACACGCAACTCGATTGGTTGCGGTTCGATTCCATTGTCTTTTGCTGAGAAGACAGCCTCAAGTTTGACAGAGGATGCTTCGGGACCTCCAGCGGCGAGGACACGCTCTCCCTGCGCGACTTTCTCTACCAGCGTGGCATCGATACCTTTCCACTCTAAGCCAACCCGACGAACACCGAAGTCATCCATCGCCGACAAGTCAAAATTCAGCTGCTCGGAATCCAAGACCACGAGCTGCCGCATTAGACCTTCGATACTCAAGGATGGAGCTTCGTCAGCAATGCCTTCCAGTTTCAATGTTAGTGGTTCACGACCAGCTAATTGGTCGACATCGACCCACTGCATCGTAAGAGGAGCATTGCTGCCTTCGACAAGTGTCCGCACAGGAGTTGAGAACTGATCTTTCTTGGCAGTAACATCCTGAGCATCTACCTTAGCGGATGACAAAGGTGAGCTGATGGTAGCTTCGAGTGATACATTCGAGCCGCTGACCGCTTGAACTGTACCGCTGCGAATTTCTCGTTGAACAGGTTTGGTAATTTGGAGATAGTCTGGGAGGCGAATGGTCGCAGTGAGCGATGCCAACTCAGGTCGTAGCTTAGGCACCACCTCCATTTGATGCGTTAAATCGCCTACTCGTAGGCTAAGATTCGTAGCATCCGTAAGAGCTGGTATTGGGAGTTGATACTTACGGTCTTGTAGCGGAGCCACTATGGGTGGATGGTAGGGAATTGCACCGCGAGC
>JAUMAI010000297.1:2777-9825 GCA_032116775.1 Pirellula sp.
CGCGAGCTTGTTCAGGTTGCCACCGACTATTGGCAGTCAAATTTAAATCCAGGGCTACTTCTTCGCCGTGAGGAATCACCCATCGCTGTGGCAAATTCTCAACTTGCGCGAAGGTATAGCGCGGGATGTTCGCCCAAGGAGCAAAAAAACGAACCCACGAGTTGAGAGCAGCCTCCGGTACAGCGACTAAAAACAGTGCTACTAAACCGAGTAATCCAGCGGAGATCAGCGACCATTTTCTGTAGGCAGAGGGAGGAGTAGCTGCAGTTAGATCTCTTCCCTGAGCAGCTTCAGCCACCTGTCGCATGGCAGCAGCGCAGAGGGCAGGGGAGCGGGCCTGTTCACTGGCACTTGAGGCCAACTCAATCACACCGAGTAACTGATCTCCAATGCGAGGGTCGCGAATCCGCAGGAGTCGGGCGACTTGCTCAAGCGTCCGATGCCCCCAAACCCAACGATGAAAGGCGTATGGTACCATGCACCAAACTGCAAGGGCTGCAAAGAATATGGCAAGGCGAATTTGCCAGGGCGTATTCCAAATACGTTCGGTTATAAAGACTACAGCGTAGGCTAGCAGAAGTCCCGCTAAGGCCATCGCTACATACTCGACCATCTTGGTCGTCCACACCCGTTTGCGGAACGCCATGAGTTGCTGCTGCAACGATGGTGGCACAGTTAATCGCGATGGCGACGAAGTCGTACTCATCCTGAAACCCTCGAGCCCAAGTAAGATATTAAATTAACCCAGCCCATTTCCGTCCGATCCAAAACAGACCCATACAAAATATCAGTGTACCCGCTATTGCCGGATGGCTCCACAATTGAACGCGCCGAATCTTTTCCGGTTGTTCGGGTAGCGAAGCCAGTTTCTGAACAGCCTCTTCGAGTTCGTCGAGCTTTAAAATTTGCCCAGAGGTAACACGAGCAAGTTCTTCCATCACTTCCGGACGAGCAGGCTTGCCTGTCTTCTCCAAATCGCCACCCTGAACGAACAAAGTCGCTTCCAGCGAGTCTTTGGTTTCTGCACATCGGAGCAACAGCCGATGCTGACCAGGCTCCGTCGGGGTAAAGGCCCCAGAAAAGGCCCCCCATTCGCCTCCCAAAGCGGTCAATTGCACATTCTGCGTTTTACCACTAGGAGAAATGACTCGGACATTCACATTACCTTTCGCCAATGGCTCGCCGCTTGGCTCCATGATGTTGGCATTGAAAGTGACCGTTTGATTGATCTGAGGTTGCTCTGGAGAGTAATACAAACGCATCGCCTCTCCCTTGGCCATATTGCGCTGATAAGCCATCCAACGCACCACCTGTCCCCAAAAGCGATAGTGATAGAGGTCTTCTACACCTTTGCGCCATCTCCAAGCACCATCGGTTCCCATGAAGAGCACTTTCCCGTTTCCGAAGGTTCGAGTCGCCAACAGAGGCAACCGACCATATTGATTGGATACGTCCTGGTGCACACTCAACACCTCGCTCCCTGCCTTGGCTCGAATCACCGGCGCGTACCACTGAAAACCGGGTAAATTCTCCCATACGCGACTGTTGTCATCTTCCGTATCAGCCAGTTTTGTCAGCAAACTGCGCCGTCCTAAATCGGTCAGTTCGAAATGACTAGCTGTTCGAGAACCCCATCCACCCGGTTGCCCTTCATCCATGACCACTGGATAGAGAGCTTCTAACTCCGTTCCGAGCAACGACAACTGCCTTCCCTGCATTCCAGGCATGAATACCAGACCACTAGCTTGTTGTTCGACTAATCCCTTTAGCAAGCGACATTGTTCGACTGTCAATTGATTGTCTTCGACGCCCACATCACCCAAGAAGACGACATCGTATTTCGATAATTGATCTAACGATTCAGGGAAAGCTTTGATGTAGTCTTTATTTCCACCACCGACCTTGGAGAGGCCAGGGTGAAATAGCAAACAATCCACTTCAACACCAGGATCACGCGATAGAGCATTTCGCAAGTAGCGATATTCCCAACGAGGCAGCGATTCCACGACCAGAACCTTCAGTTTTTCCTCACGGATAGCAATCGGTGCTGTCAATTCGTTGTTATCGGCGATCGTTTCCTCCGAGTGCTTCGGAACTTTCAAGGTAACCGTAAAATCGCCCGTCGTAGTCGGCTTCCAAGTAAATGCATCGGTCGTGCGGCCCATCGGTTGGATACGCACAGGCATATCAATGGAGGTTCCATCGCTGGCAGTGAGTGTGACCGTCAAGGTCTGTTCGCGTGGTAGTGAACTATCGATCGTGAATGGAATTCTGACCGGCTTACCGCCAATTCCGAATGTGGGCACATCAAGACTAAGTAATTCCAAGTCGGGTAATCGAGTCGGACTTCCAACCGGAGCACTCAAGATGGGGATCTGCTCGAGTCGCATTTTCATTGCGGCCTGAACTGGGGGTGAACCACTGTTCCAATCACCGTCACTCAGCATGACCACTGCCCGCAACTCTGGGTAACTTTCGAGCGACTTTTCCAGGGGAGTATTGAGATCCGATCCGAGATTACCATTGTCTTGATCGATCGTTTCGACGACGACTTCGAATTTCTCTTTCAATGACTCCCAGGACTTTGGATCAATCCAGGGTTTCACTGCCTCACTGCGTGTAACTGGAGCGTCATTAGTGGAGGCGTTCAGCAGCACATCGCGAGTTGCCATACTGCCGGTTCGGTCTGCTAAGACCAACACGACCGGTTTAGTAGAGGGCCGAAATCGTTCTATCCACTCAGGCTGGTTTAGCATGATAACAGCGGCGGTAACCAGTGCAATTCTTAACAACTCTAGGGCAAGAATGACTTTACGATAGCCCGATCGTCGATAGGCGATGTAACTAAAGACGCAGGTGAGAACAATCGCCAAAATGCTTAGTAGCAGTGTCCAGGTGGACCACTGAAAAAGTAAAGAAGATTCGCTCATACAGCCGCTCCCACACGTCGATTAAGTTTGGGAACGCACAACGCTGCCTCCGCAATCATGGCAATAATCATCGCAACTAGAAAGACTCGCCATATTTCTTGTACAATCGACGCGGCTGCGTCAGCCTGACTATCTACCCTTGAAAACTCCAAGCCTTCAAAAAGCTCATTGAGCTTATCATTCGTTACCACTTCTGCTCGGTCTTCCATGGCGGGACGATTCACAGCCACGAGTCGTTCACCGATTTGGTAAACCCCGCCATGAAAAGCATACTCGGTGGATAGGGTCGCTTCTTCACCCGACATTTTTAACCAGTTAATACCATCACCTGCCAAGCTTGTATCACCTGCCACTAGCGATCGAGTATTACCCATCGAAGCCATTCCAGCATCTAACGCGCGCGGCAGCATGGCATAAATAACAACTCCATTGCGAGCCACATTGGACCACTCGGGCGCCAGCGAAGAAGTGCAGAAGTACACCCCACCTTGATCGGTTGGTACATGAACTAACCAGGGATCCCCATTGCCAAGCGTTGCTAGGACGACCCCATCCCCTTTCCAATTCGCAAAGCCTTTCAGTTGAATTTGACCAACAGGCAATGCGGCCCCGGAGCGTGAGGCGGCCAATAGATCGTCATCACCTCTCCATTGGTTCACGACGGCAGCCTTATCGGGAGTCTGCCACTGCATCCATTTACTTCCGAAAATCTCAGGAGACTTTTCACCCCAGCTTGGTACGCCCGTATCACCTCCATCAACATCAGGTGGAAAAAAGATGACCCTTCCACCGCGTTGAACGAAAGCTTTTACTTCATCCAAAGTTTCGCCGTTAGGAAGTGGGCCTTGCCACAGCAACAGACCAGCATTCTCCCAAATGAGACTGCCGATTTCATCTAAAGACACAACTTGTACCGAAGCAGCCTGCTTCGGATCAGGGGCGATACCGGCAGCAATCGCTAGTGCTCCGGTCGCAGCCTCCGATTGTCGAACAATTAGTGTCCGTCTAGCTGGAGACTCGCCATAGACAAAATAAAACTGATTGTCACCCTGATTGGCATCGGCTGGCACGGAAATTCTTCCCCAACCTTGCTTGGCTTCTCCCTGCAGTGGAATTCGATGGGACTTAATCTCGGCCGATGGGCCGTTCAACTCGACTTCTAATTGCGACCGTACACCATCGATTTCGATTTCCACCGGAACCTTATCCGAGGCTGTACTCGCGTCATCGCGAAGAATTTCGAACGAAATTACCACATCACTTTCTTTTTCATTCCCTTCAAGCCGGGCATCTGTGATTCGAACCGCTCGGTTGTTCAGCGGCGTCTGCGGAAATGCAACTAAGTGAATTCTGACAGGCTGAGGAAACTGCTTAATGGTATCGCGAATAGCGCCCCATTGCTGATTAGCTTCACTCCAATCACCCTGCTGAAGATCGGAACAAATCCACAAATCGGTCGCACCAGGTCGATTGAGTTTTAAATAATCAATCGCTTGACTTAACATCCCAGGCATGTCGCTGGAGGCACTTGTTCCCGAGACGCGCGGTGCCTCAAAGAGTTGCTCGGCCGATTCGAATTCCTGAGGATTAGAGTTAACATTATCAATCAACACCCAGCGATTCGAACCGATGGTACTTAAGGCATCTTGTAATTGATTACATCCGGACTCGAGCTTGGACAATCCACCAACGGGTCCTTGTTGCAGCATGCTCGGAGAGCGGTCTAGAAGAACCATTGTCACATCAGGCTTCGCACCACTAGAAAGACCAAGCCACCCGCTGGCTAGAGGGCGAGAAATGGCAAAAATCAAGCCAGCCACGGCCAACATACGCATGGCGAGAATCAACCATTGCCGTAGTTTGGCGTAACCGCGTGACATGCGATTTGCAGCCAGCAGGAACATCATCGCGCCCCACTGTTTCGTTTGATAACGCCATTGATTGATCAAGTGGATGATCAATGGCAACAGAAACAACGGTAAGGCAATCAACAGCCAAGGTTGCAAAAAACTCATCGTTTGCTGCGCCCCCGACTACGATCGATCAGGAAACGAGTCAATACGGCATCATACGCTTCACTGGTGTCAACGCGTTGATAATCAATAGCGGTGGTCAGTACTACCTGACGTAACTCTTCCAGATAGCTTGATAGAGCTTTGTGATAACGGTCAGCGATATCGTTGGGTTCCGCAAAAATTGCTGGTCCACCTTCCAAATCGACGAACCTGGTAGGTCGTTGAAAGGGAAAAGTGAGCTCCTCTGGGTCCAGCAAATGAAAAGCGGCTACGTCATGATTGCGAAATCTCAAATGCTCAAAGCAATTTCTTAGAATCGCTGGCTCGATGAAGAAATCAGAGAGCACAACAATCAAAGCTCTTTGACGCACTGTTTCGGCAATTTCATGCAGGATTTCTGCCAGCTTGGTATCACCGCTCGGCTTAGCGAGTTCGAGAGTATCAAATAGCAGCTTTAGGTGAGCTGGATTTCGTTTCGGTGGAATACTTTGCACAATTTTGTCGGCGACACATGACAACCCTACCGCATCGCCTTGCTGAACAGCTAAATATGCCAAAGTTGCGGCTACTCGCGTTGCATAATCAAGCTTGGTCATTCCAACCGAGCCGAAATTCATCGACCCCGACGTGTCGAGAACGATGCAGAGTCGAAGATTCGTGTCCGCCTCAAACTCTTTAACGTAATAGCGATCCGTTCTTCCATAAGTACGCCAATCCAAACGCCGGAGATCATCGCCCGGAACGTACTTGCGATATTCAGCAAACTCAACGCTCGCTCCTCGGTGCGGACTAACATGCCGGCCCGAAACTTGCCCTAACATAGGACGGCGAGCTGCCAGCGGCAGTCGACCTAGTCGGCCGAGAACGGCAGGGTCAAGGAAGGTTCGTTGTTTACGCTCTGTCAACATTCTTGAATCTCTTGTTAATCTCTCAAACGCAGCGGCGAATGCTTTCATGGAAGCTCGGTAGTCGTTACCGAGACATTCACTTCAATTAAGCTCGTTTCCGCTGCGTAGCTGTTAAGGACGATAGGACCATGAATACGATTAACGCTGACTATCGTCTGTAGTTTCTTTGATCAATCGATTAACAATATCGCGAGCGGTTACTTGCTCGGCCTGGGCAGCAAATGTTGTGATGATGCGGTGTGTAAGCACCGGTACTGCCACATGTTGAATATCTTCCAAACGAACCATGTAACTACCCATCAATGCGGCTCTCGATTTGGCACCGAGAATTAAATTCTGAATAGCACGCGGCCCCGCCCCCCAAGAGACGAGCGGCTTGAGCCATTGCGGTGCCGTCTTGTCGCCAGGGCGAGTCTTGCGAACCAGGCGTGCAGCGTAGGTATAGATGTGCTCAGGAACTGGAATCCTTCGCACTAGGTTTTGGTGCTCAATAATATCCTGTGCATTCATCAGATGCGTTAACTCAGGCAACTCACCTCCCGTTGTGCTGCGTGCAATCTGTATTTCCTCTTCCTCAGTAGGATAGTCAAGCTCAATCAATGACATGAAGCGATCCAACTGGGCTTCTGGCAAAGGATAGGTCCCCTCCTGCTCAACTGGGTTCTGGGTCGCCAAAACCATGAAAGGTGAGGTTAGCACGAAAGACTTTCCGAGGACCGTTACTCTTTGCTCTTGCATCGCCTCGAGCATAGCGGCTTGGGTTTTAGGTGGCGCACGGTTGATTTCGTCAGCCAGGACGATGTTGGCGAATACCGGTCCATGAACGAACTGGAATTCACGCCTTCCTTCAGCCGTTTCCTGAAGAATATCGGTTCCCGTGATATCCATAGGCATCAAGTCGGGGGTGAATTGAATTCTTGAGAATTTCAGCGATAAGGTCTCGGCTAGCTTGCTGACCAGCAGGGTTTTTGCCAAGCCAGGTACACCCATCAACAATGCGTGTCGTTTAGCAAATAAGCAAATGACAAGTTGCTCAATAACATCGTGCTGACCGATGATCACTTTTCCCAATTCCGCGCGCAAACGTTTATATGCATCGCGAAGCCGATCAATCGCCTGAACGTCATTGTCCGTCAATTGATTCTGAACGGCTGTATTAGATTGCGACATGTGCTACTTCCTCAAAGATGCCAAT
>JAUMAI010000297.1:9835-15526 GCA_032116775.1 Pirellula sp.
CTTAACTACTCGATAGCATGCACGACGGTTACGCTGATCACTTTCTTGAGACCATCAACGTCTGCACTTAGAATCGCTCCTCTATCTCCTTGCGGAGGGGAGACATTGGTTTGTACCGTCTGACCAAATTGATTGACGGTGGTCTGAGTGACCGGAGCCGATGCAACCATCGACTCTCTTATAGATCGAGGCTTTGAAAGCTTGCAGCCTGTAGCTGACGCGATGAGCTCCGCTTTAGTGATTGCCTCTGCAAAAGCTTCTTTGATCGCCGCAGTCCTCTGCTCATCGGTTGGTATTCCTACCAGCAAGATCGACAAGCCATCACCGCCAGCGTTATTTTCAAAGTAATACCCTTGCTGCATGGCGAGTTGCTGAAGCGATTCCATTTTTTCTCTCACTTCATCGCTTACTTCCCCCTCATTCTTTTTACCAACTAAATCCTTCTCGATCACTTGCTCTCTCAACGACGAAATCAAAAGTGCAAGCGCATCTGGATCTTCTGTGGGGAGTACCCAATCGGCCTTTAGTTCCGCCTTGGCGATGTAGACCATCGGTAGATCCTCTGGATCTACACCTCGATTACTCGCCTGCTGAAGTATTCGTGCCCTTACCGAAGGTTGGGGATAATTGGCGGGAAAACCATCATTCTGTTCCAAGCGTGTACTACCAAAGCTGATTGAGGCCTCCTCAGCTTTCAAAGCGACCAAATCACCCTTCACGCGGGTTTTGTGCTCCTGCAGCATTTTGAGTGCTTTTTTGGCATCATCGGCCTGTGCTGCCATCGTTAAGGTCAAACGGAGCTTGCTAGGACTGACCACGATTGTCGACGTACCGGTCGTAGTAATACCTTCGCTGGATTCCTGAGCCACCGCATGACCGGCTAGCGCACCTACCAATGCCATGGAAAATACACCTAAGATCCATCTTCGCTGCTGTGCCATCGTTGTTAAATGCATCCAGGGCCTCATAGAACATCGAAACTATACGTAGGAACATTCACTATTGGCGAGAAACCTAAGCCAGTAGACGTTCGCGGCAACGTGTTGGTTCCAGTTAAAACCTGCGTTACCGCTCGGTTTGGGTACCCTTGCATCATGCCTGAAATAGCCGCGCTAATCAAACCTTCCCAGAGCAAAAATGGGGTGGGGATCGCAAAAATCGCGCCAATCATACGAATTCGAAGCCGATTTGGGGTGGTTGCTGGGCCAGGTAGCCGCCCTGGACACCTCCCCGGGCCGTTATTTACACCGCCAAACGCGTTCGGATCCGAAAGGGATGTTTTAATCAAAATCCTAATTCAGAACGGTGATTTCAAGGGGTGAGAGCAGACCGACAAGCCATCCCTACCGATAATCGCCATGCGCTACATTCAGAAACCCAAACGAATCGAAGACCGCCGGTACCATTTACAATCTCAATCCTAAAGCTTCGCAACTTCGTTCTCTCCCGAACCTCAATCGACAGCTGAAGCCCTCGTAACGGTCACAACAACTCCATCGAAACGTTATTTGATCACCTTTCGCTCCGATACTGACCAATTCAAATGGCGATCTAAAAAGCGAAATGTGCCTACGCCATTGATTGTGTGCGGCCCGTCAAAGTACTCGATCTCGGTTTGCGTTGGGATTTTTAATTTGCTGGAATATAGATTTTGTACTTTGGCATATTCGTAAGCCACCGTCCAATCGTCCCCTACTCCATCATCATGACCTCGCTCAACCATAAAGGGTCTAGGTGCGATCAGTGCCGCCATTTCGGCGTAGTTGAATGTACTCCCTAGATCAAATTCAAATATTTCGTATTCCCCAAAGAACGTATAGGAACGCGGATTACGGGTAGAGGCATTCTTATCAACCCACTCGTTGAAATCCGCGGAACAAATCGACAACTTGTAATCGGTCACCAGCGCTGGCACTCGCATCGCCGTTTTGCCGCCGTAAGACAAACCGTAAAAGCCCACCCGGTCTGGATCAACAAAATCAAGTGATTGCAGCCAATCCACAATCTGCTGATGCTGTGGTGTTATCAAAGAAAAGAGAGTCTTCTTGAGCGGATTCGCCTTGCGCTGAAGACTTCGAAAGCGATCCGTAAAGATATATAGGTTCTGCGGAGCGAACACCACATAACCGCGGCCAGCCAACTGCGAACTGAAAGCTTTGTAGGCTTCAAAACCCTTTTCACCGATTGTGTCTTGAGGACGTCCCTCTAATCCATGTTGGCACACAACCACAGGTCGACGCTCACCTTTTTTCAGATCACGCGGAAGTAACAGCAGTCCATAAGCGAAGAGATCTTCATAAACATTCAATGTAACTTCGTAAGCAACCCAATTCTCCGTCTCCATAAACAGTCGTGACTTTGGTTGGAACGGTAACACCTTGTCATCAAAGCGACCAATCACGTCCTCATAAAAATAGTTTCGAACGGCTTGAGCAGACTTCTCATAAGCTTCCACCGATGAATAATCAAAACGAGACATGGTCTCCGCCTGCCGCAGATAATGGCTCTCTCTTAACAAATGCTGCGAATGCATATTAAGCTCATGAATTTTTTGCTGCATCGCACGTGGTGAGATCTCTGCGACATCAGCCTGGTAAGCATCGCTGCAACGCGGTTGGCTGGTCGTGAGCTTGACTTCCCTTTTTTCAGAAGCCAGCTGATTCACAAAGGCAGACACCATCGCGGAGCTGCTGGCGAAATCGCTCTTACCACTCCCCTTCACGAGCTGGATGTGGTCGATCATTTTTGAGGGGCTTAACAACACCTTAGCTCGATTCACTTCAGCTTCCACCGCTGCAACTGTCGGCGTGCGGAGTCGATAGGGGGCTCCCTTGCCACCTGCGAAAGTTGCCTCTGGTCCCCGACCTGCCTCGACGATGAAGTGCCTCGGCGCGATCAGTGACGCAATCTCCGCATCTCCAAAGGTTTCGAGCAATCCGAAGATATTTCGGTCGATAGGCTCTTCCCAAATGTTATCTCGCGACTCGAAATATCCACTGACACCTATGACCTGGACTCGAGTATCAACCGCACCGGTATAAAAAGCCAGAAGTCCACCTTCACCCCATCCATACAAACCAATCTTGCCAGCTTTCTCGAGGTCACTTTGCATCCAATCGATCAGAGCTTGAGCCTCCTGAACTTCATAACCAACCATACCTCGTCCCATCTCGAATGCAGCGCGATATAACCACTCTCGATTGGAAAGCTTTGGCATTCGTTCAGCACGATTAACGAGCAGTGGTACAACGACACGAAAGCCATTTTCCGCAAAGATCCGTGCGTATTGCTCCTCAGGTTTCACCCCTTCAACGATCCCCACCAATTGCTCTGGCGACACTTCACAATCAGGAAACGCAACAATCTGCCCTCGAGGTTTTTGCGATTTGCCTTCTCGATCCACCGGTTCAAGCATCAGTCCCCGTCCATAGCAGTCACCGAACGACGCCCACTCAATTCGATGAACCACATAACCTTCACCTGAAGCGATTTGTGATGTTCGGTCAGGAGTCGAAATCAGGCGAGGTTTTGTGTCTTGTTTCCTCATGTCGCGCAGCCCTAAGCGTTTTGCCAATAACTCCCGTTGCTTAGTAACCGACTTTTGATAAGCCTCGGAAGAACTGAGGTCGCGTTCCCATTCGGTAACACGCGATTGCCGTGCCATTTCGATATGATTAAGCAAAAACTTATCGGCTCCAGCGACTAACTCCGAAGCAATATCCCCGGGCATGGTCAACGGGTCTGTACCTGCCAAGGCCTCTGGCGTTTTCCCCGCAGGGAAAAAAGAGGTTTGACCTGAAACGTAGTTTCCAGAGATTACAGCTACCAGCAGAGCCATGACAGATAACATCAGGCAACGAGATGATAAGGAGAAAAGTCGCATTACTAACTCTCCAAGATGAGATGAAGGATTATGTGGTGGGTTCGTGGAGGGTTTAAGGAATCGTAGATGGGCAGAGCAGCAAGTTCGCCGCGAACCCAAAAGCTCGCCTAAACAGATAGCTATAAACTCTGCAGAGAACGGAACATCTGTCGCAAAGTCTAATGCGCGGTGAGCCACTTTGCGACCGTACGACCTGACACAATAGAAAATACCCTCCGAAATATGTCGCCCGCTCGCGTTCGCTCTACCACCTGTCCCCTTCGAAACACAAGAAAAGGGATTGAGAGTGCGCTCCCAGAATCTATCCCGCCGAATCCTCAAAATCTAACCGCTTCGATCACAAATGAGGGTAGAAGTATCCTATCTAGTCCATTTCTAGTCTTTACCGTGACATGACTGTAACAATTCGGACGAAAGCTCTAACGTCCGAGCCTCAGAAACAGTTTTCTCCGAGACTAATCACCAGCCTCCAATTGCTGGCTGTGCTAAAATCAAACAACCGGGGAGATTTTAAGTCTCATACCGTGATATTGAGCCGTTACCCTATAAAATGCAGCGTCGCGGTGAGCTTGGGGATAATGATCCCCGGGCATACGCCAGCCGAAAGTTGCGACCTTTTTATTTCGAGTCATGAAAGTTTGTCATGTCACCACTGCCGAAGCCTGATGACCGCTCGCCAGAGCCATGCAATCATCATTCTTCGTGCTGCCATGGCACCGGCGAAAATATTTCTCCGCCTCAATCAGCCACAAAAGTCAGTAAAGCCAGAGCGCATCGTGCCTTTAAGATAACAGGACTCGATTGTGCGGAGGAAATAGCAATACTCAAGCGCGTTCTGAGTGAAAAGGTAGGTGGCGACCACAATCTCAGGTTTAATGTACTCAGAGGCGAGATGGAGCTACTTGTCGACCAGAGTGTCATCACGACTGACGAGATCATCCGCGCAGTGCGGTCGACAGGAATGACGGCACAATTATTAACAGGGGCATCTAGCGCAACCAAGACTCCGCAGACAATACTCACAAATATTAAACTAATGTCGACCGTCGTCAGCGGACTTCTGCTTTTCATCGGAATCTTACTCGATATTTCGACAGCGAAATCCTGGGGCAAGGAAGTCTGGGATTTATTTTGGCTCCATTCTAACGAGCCGACACTTGCCTCCCGTATTGCGTATGGATCAGCTGCATTAATTGGGACACTCCAGGTCTTACCAAAGGCATGGTATGCACTACGCAGCGTTCGCCCTGACATGAACCTATTGATGGTTATTGCAATAACGGGAGCGATTGCAATAAATCAATGGAGCGAAGCGGCCACGGTTGCCTTTCTTTTTTCACTGTCGTTGTTGCTTGAAGCCTGGAGTATTTCGAAAGCACGCAAAGCTATCGAGAATTTGATCGATACGCAGGCGGTTTTGGTACGCGTTGTTTCTGCGGAAGGAGTTACCACTCCCACTCCTGCCAAGGAAGTGAATATAGGCAGCAACTTTCAATTGATACCGGGCGAGCGAGTGGCCTTGGATGCGATTGTCCACGATGGCGTAGGGACAGTCGATGAATCGATGCTGACGGGGGAAAGCCTACCGGTGCTAAAGCGTCCCGGAGACAAGATCTTTGCAGGAACGATCAATGGTTCTGTTTCCCTGAAGGCTACTTCTATAAAAGCTGCAGACGATTCGCGACTAGCTCATATGCTGAGACTTGTAAACGAAAGTCAATCGCGCAAAGCACTTGTCGAAAGTTGGGTGGAGAGGTTCGCGAGAATCTATACACCGATCGTTTTTCTTTTGGCGTTGCTAGTCATTG
>JAUMAI010000298.1:0-3256 GCA_032116775.1 Pirellula sp.
GGCAAGAACTTGATGGCCAATTTGATCCGCGCGAATCACTAAAGCGCCGAGGCGTTCGAGTTCATTAGCGACCACACTTTTACCGCTGGCGATTCCGCCGCACAGGCCAATGATAAAAGGGAATTGTGATCGCTTACCGTCCATTGGTTACTGATTCCTTGTGTTTGATTATTCGATCAAGGCATTCGAGCAATAATGAAATAGCGTTAGTCATACTCTTCTGGTGTCTACAGCAGGATCGCTTAGTTGAGTGGTTCGCATTCAGCCCAATTTGCGCCCGACTTTACATCAACTTTTATCGGAACGGAAAGCTGTTCGCAGGTTGTCATCAACGGAACAATTTGCGATCGCAGTAGAAGTAAGTCATCGGGATGTACTTCAAAGACCAATTCGTCATGTATTTGAAGTAACAGTCGAGCTCGCAAGGTGGAGTTCTTTAATAAATCATAGACTCTTACCATGGCGAGCTTGATGAGGTCCGCGGCGGAACCTTGGATGATGGTATTAACTGCCATACGTTCTGGTTCAGTCAAGGTGCGGCGTTTTTCTGGCGGAAGTTTTCGCAGATCTCGCACTCCTTGCAGGATACGTCGACGTCCGAGCATGGTGGATACAAAGCCTTGTTGTTGACATTGAGATAATGTGTCGAGAATAAAATTCTGAACGCCGGGATAGCGACCGAAGTAGGCGTCGATAAAGTTTGCCGCTTCGTCTTTAGAAATCTGAAGTGCCTTGGCTAGCCCAAAGGGGCTCTGGCCGTAAATGATTCCGAAGTTTATTGCTTTAGCCGAACGACGCATGGAGCTTGTGACGTCTGCCGCTTCAACGCCGTAAACTTCTGCAGCAACACGACGATGGATATCCTCATCCTGTTCAAAAGCAGCTCGTAAGGCTGGATCACCACAGTAGTGTGCAAGCACACGCAACTCGATCTGTGAGTAATCGGCAGTCATCAGTAGCCAGTTCGAAGGGTCGGGGCGAAAGGCTGAGCGAATTTCCCTTCCTTCCTCGCTTCGAATCGGAATGTTCTGAAGGTTAGGTTCCGAACTGCTTAGTCGACCGGTCGCAGCAACGTCTTGGCGGAAAGAAGTATGGATCCTTCCGGTATCGGTACAGACGAGTTCCGGCAACGCATCGATATACGTCCCTTTTAGTTTAGCAAGTTGACGATATTCGATGATTTTAGCAGGCAGCGGATGCAGAGTGGCAAGTTCCTGCAACACTTCTACATCAGTACTTGGGCCAGTTTTGGTTTTCTTAATTACTGGTAAATGAAGCTGATCGAAAAGGACCTTACCCAGTTGCTTTGGACTGTCCGGATTGAAAGGCTCGGGAGCTTGCTGTTGGATTTCATCATAAAGCTGAATCAATCGTGTCTCGAAGCGCTGGCTTAATTCACGAAGACGGTGAGTGTCGATGGAGATACCATTGAATTCCATCTCTGCCAAGACATTGATCAGCGGCATTTCGAGTGTCTCGAAAAGTTCTGAGAGTCCTAACGTTTGAAGGCGTTCTTGAAGCATTTCAGTCAAACGCCAAGGTACTTCTGCGTCTTCAGCTGCATAGTGACATATTTTAGCCAGGGGGACCTGATCCATGCATTTTTGATTCTTACCGGATCCGATCAATTCCGTGATTTTGATCGTTGTGTGGTCGAGATATCTTTTCGCCAGTTCATCTAAGCTGTGATTGCGTTGACCTGGATCAAGCAGGTAGTCGGCAACCATTGTATCGAAGAATGCCCCTTGGACGTCGATGCCTTGGCTGCGAAAGACAATTAAATCGTACTTTAGGTTTTGCCCAACTTTGCGAATCGTGGGATCTTCTAAAATAGGTTTTAGATAGCGATGTACAACTTCAATGGGTAAATGTTCTTCACCCAAAGGGGCTCGGACGGGAACATAAGCCCCCGTGCATTCGCCCCATGAAAATGAATAACCGACCGGTTTGGCAGAGCGGGCATGAGTGGAAGTTGTTTCCGAGTCGAAGGAGAGCCATTTTGCTTGACGTATCTCAGAACAAAGTACCGAAAGTTGTTCTTCTGTCTGGATCAGCTGGTAACAACCGAAGTCAAGTTTTTTCTGTGGAAATTGACTCGAGATTGAAGCTGTAGTGCTCGGAAATAGAGAGCTCTGTGAGTTAGGTGTTGACGTCGGGGAATCTGAATAATTTATGATCTCATCTTCTTGCAGGAAACGCTTGGCTAAGGTGCGAAAACCCCATTGTTGAAAGAGTTCGGCTAAATGATTTTTATCAATCGATTGGTTATCGGAATGCTCCCAGGGGATTGCAATTGGTACGTCGCGTTTGAGCGCAACCAATTGGCGACTCATCAGTGCCTGATCGCGATATTTGATCATATTCTCTTGTCGCTTCGGCCCTGATACTGCCTTCGGATTTCGCAGTATTTCATCGAGCGTTCCATACTGTTCTAGGAGTTGCTGCGCTATTTTCGGTCCAATCAAAGGAATACCTGGCACGTTATCGACGCTATCGCCTACCATCGATTGAAAGTCGATTACCTGGGAAGGAGTGATACCCCAAGTCTCCTTTAATTGCTCGATACCGAATATTTCCTGTTTCCGAATATTTAAGATCCGAACATTTTCCGTTAGTAATTGTCGGCAGTCTTTGTCTGGGCTGAGGATGAGACAACGCAGGCCCATTTGCTCTGCTTGAGTTGCAACCGTGGCGATAATGTCGTCTGCTTCGTAACCAGCGATTTCCAGAATGGGCACATGGAGTGCTTCTAATGCTGTTCTGGCTAGGGGCATCTGCAAACGCAGATCTGCAGGCATTTCTTCGCGATGACCTTTGTAGTCAGGAAAAATTTGATTGCGAAAAGTTTCTTCACTGAGATCAAACGTGAAGAATAAATAATCAGGACGATATCGCTGTCGAATCTCTAGCAAGTCTCGCAAGAGTCCTTGGATGGCCCCTACGGGTAAACCGGATGGACTGGTCATTGGCGGCAAGGCGTGAAAGACCTGATACAAGATGGCGTGCGTATCTACCACGACGACCAACGGCTTAAGATCCTTCTGCGGCTCATCGGCCGCTGCCTGCTTAGTCAAGTTTGCTGAGGGAGCGATAATATCGTCGGCTGTCGAGTAAATTTCCTTATTACGGGCTTCTGGTGGCGCGACTAATTGTTTTTTAGCCTCAGTTTCATGGTCACCGGACTGAGAAAAAAACTCCTCGTTTCGTTTCGGGTTGGTTGGGTTGCTACCGGTCGCAGGTGATGGGGCTGAGGAAC
>JAUMAI010000299.1:0-5676 GCA_032116775.1 Pirellula sp.
CGCCTTGGACATAGGGGAGGTTGGTCAAAATATCGCGGTCATTCACTGCAATCTTGCCGTCTTGGACATCTTTGGGATGGACGAATGTAATCTCGCCTAGAAGATTCATTTCCTTCAGTAAAAGGGCACAAATCAAACCGTCCATGTCACTTCGGGTGAGAAGGCGGTATTTACCATTCAACTCAAGCATATCCAACTCCAGGTGCGGATGACTCGACGCAGATTAGTGAGACAAGAAAGTAACCAGTTCAATAAGAAACGTAGCTTTTCTAGTCTCATGCAAATGGAAATATCCTTCGTAAGTGTGGTAAAAAACCGCGCGCTAGGCTGGAAATGGCATCCTAGGTGTTACAATCGATACGACGCGATCTCATCTGCAGTCATGGCCGAGGGATGGTTTGAAAAAAGATGGAAACCACGGTTACTAAAATTGATAAGGCAGGCTCGGGCACTGCACTTTTCTCGATATTTGGCTGTCTGCCAGCCCTGTTCGGCGGGATATTTGTCGTCGTTGGACTGGCGTTTAGCTTCTTTGCTGGAGTGTTGCCCATTCTCCAGTGGTACCAGTCTGGAAATTGGCAGTCGACGCCATGCACGATCCTGGTCTCTGAAATATCGGTCAGCAGCGATGATGGTTCGTCGGTCTACAAACCCAAAGTACTTTATAGCTATTCGTGGAAGGGCGAACCCTATCAGGGAACACGCTTTGCGTGGGATGAAACCAGCTATGGCAGTCGAGCCTCAATCGAGAATTGGATGAAGCCCTATCCGGTCGGTAAGCAAACGACCTGCTTCGTTAATCCTGATGCACCGCGTGATGCCGTCTTAGTACGCGATTTCCCAAAGATATCGCTCTTTATCATTGGCTTTGGCATGATCTTTGTCGTTGTCGGAACTGGCGTCGCTTGGGCCATGACTGCCTTCGCAAAGCAAAAACGAAATATGCTCAAACGTTTGTCAACGCTTCCTAAGCCGACGACGTTGCAGTCGACGAGTGCTATGAGTGCTCGAGTCCCCCACGCGCAGCAGACCGAATTGAATAGTGCTGCTACTACTGCGCCTCCACTTCCTGTTTCTGCTGCAGTTCCCTCTGAGACCGGGGAAAGTAATCAGCCTCTGGTACTGCAACCTGAGGTTTCCGGTTGGGTCGTATTGATCTTTATTCTTTTATTCACGCTCTTTTGGAATGGTGTGGTTGGGATTTTCATTGTGGAAATGATTTTTGTCGAACAAAACGCTCCTTTATTTAAGAAGTTGTTTCTAACACCTTTCGTGCTCATCGGTTTGGGGTTGTTCGCAGGTTTTATCTATACGTTGCTAGGGTTGTTCAATCCCAAGCCGATTTTGGTGTGTAGTGATAGTTGGTTATATCCGGGTAGTGAATTTGAATTAAGTTGGATGATGAAGGGGAATGCATCCAGAATTAAAAAAATGACTGTCACCATGGAAGGAGTCGAATCCGCAACTTATCGCCAAGGCACTTCGACTCGTACTGAAACAAGCACCTTCTATACGACTACGGTAGCGGAAATTGCAGATCCTCAAGCGATGGTGGAAAGCTACCATCTAGTGCGTATTCCTGAGGATGCTATGCATACCTTCAACGCGAATCATAGCAAGGTTAAGTGGCAAGTACGGTTTCATGGCGAGATCGCCTGGTGGCCTGATATCAACGCGACGTTCCCTATCACTGTTCTCCCTCCCCTGCCCTACAAGAAAGATGAGTGATGTTGGATATCGTTTTTTTACATGCGGATCGAAGCGAGGCAGCCAACGGCTGCTTTATGCCGGGTGAACAAATCATTGTTGTCGTGCGTTGGCAGTTAGAGAGCGACAATATCGACCTGGATTTGAGGCTATTGTGGGAGACGTCCGGCAAAGGTACTGAGGATCGCGAGGTAATCTACCAAGAGCAGTGGCATGTGGCACAATTCAGCGGCGAAAAGGAATTTGAGTTCTACTTGCCGCGAGGACCGCTCAGTTGCGAAGGGAAATTATTGAGTGTTCACTGGGCTGCGGAGTGCTATCTTGAGAGTTTAGGGATCAAGGCCCGAAAAGACTTTGTCCTTTCCACGTCAGCCTCGCCCATTCGCTTGGTGGAAGTGAGTCCGAATCCTGGCTTAGCAAAGGTAATGAAATTCCTCGGGGTTACAACTCCACAACAGAGTGGATAAGACGCAGCCATTGAGGGCCAATATTAGGCCAAGCATGTTGTTGTACCAATTGATAGGACGCTTCCCCAAATCTTTCTAGTCGCTGCGGATCGCCAGCAGCATCTACAATGGCTTCGGTAAGAGCTGCTACATTACCTGTCGGTATCAGCCAGCCATTTGTGCCATTGATTACCAGGCTCTCTAAGCCATCTGTGGCTTCTGTGACAACCACAGGTAATGAGTGTGATAGTGCTTCTAGCAAGCTTCGTGACATCGCCTCATAATGTGAAGGCAATATAAAGAGATCTGCTTGAAGATATTGCGCTGAAATATTCTCGCACCAACCAATGAGCTTCACTGAGTCGGTTAACTTGAGTCGGGTGATTTCACTTTCCAAGCGGTTGCGTTCGGGGCCCTCTCCCGCAATCACTAGCTCCCAGTTCCGCAGTGCACTACCTCCTTGGCTCCAGGCTTGTAAGAGTAAGTCAAAGCCTTTTTCCGGAGAGAGTCTACCTACAGCCAAGGCCCGTCGAGTTTCACGGTTAGGTTTCGGGGAGTCTTTACCATAAACAGCAGTTGGCGAAGCGATTGCAAGTGTTGTCTCGCTAATGTTTTTAAGATGTCCGTTTGAGCCAGATACCTCAACTGCATTGGGAATTACGGCGACTCGAGTTTTGGGAAAGCGCCTCTTGAGTTCATTCGCGATGCCGTTGGTTAGGGCGACTATGCAGGCTGCACGGGGATAAACACGATCTCGCCAAGCTTCCCAGCGCCATGGAAGTTTCTGCTTTCTAGGATCACTACGCTCGGCGACAATCACAGGTATCGACCTTTGTAGCGATAATGTCATGATATTCATTTTGTCGGTGAAGCTAATCACAACATCGGGGCTAAGTTCTTGGATCAGAGACTGTAATTTGGAGATTCGTTTGCGATTGGCCCAGAAAGCTTGCCATAAATTTCGGCTTTCTCCCATCAGACCTAAGCCAATACGATGCACCGCTGAGTCTATGCGATAGCGATCATTTTCAACTCGGTCGAGGGTGACCAAACTGACATCATTCCCCTGGCTGGCTAGATAATTGGCTAATTCAGCGATTTGCCGCTCTGCGCCTCCGCCATGAAGCGCATGGATCGCCATAACAATTCGCATGATGTTGGTCCGATATTATTTTGGAAACCAAGCCAAAAAGCTGGGCGATTACCCCTCGTCTTATTGAGATGGTACCTTTATTTCGTTGTAGAACCGATACACTCTAGTGTAATCAATGGTTCGTGCAATATTGGCACCTATACTTTCGTATCGCGACCTCTCCTCAAGGAACATAACATGCGTTGTCTCTTCCTCGCATCTGGCATGAATGTTCCCTCGACTCGTTTTCGCATTCTTCCGTATCTACCTTGGTTGAGGCAGGCAGGGCATCAATGCGATTTGGCAATCAGTTGGCCCGAAAAGTATGACTATCATCCCTGGTTGGGGTGGCGAGTCAGTCAATGGGTTAAGCGGCAGCGGCGGGTGTGGCAGGTTTGGCGAGCAGCTTATCGTCATTACGATGCAATCGTGATTGAACGCGAGATTTTTGATAACTCAAGTTATGACCTTGAGCTTAAGCTTCGACAGTACACACCCAGATTACTGCTGGATGTTGACGATGGTATCTTTCTAAAATTTCCTGAAAAGTACGAGGTCTTAGCGAAAACGGCAGATGAGGTATTGTGCGGTAATGAATATCTAATGGATTATACCCGTCCCTACAATTCGCAGGTGACGTTACTGCCGACATGCGTGGAATTGAAGCAATATCCCCTTCGTAAGATCGATCGACTCGCGACCGCAAAACCGACGATCGGTTGGATTGGTACGACACAAAATATCGCTCTCCTTTCTGTCTGTGCGACCGCTCTAAGGAACCTGGCTAAACGATTTAGTTTCCGGTTATTGATTGTCGCCCCTGCCCCCGATCGATTAGCGGAAATTGACCTGTCAGGGGTTGAGATTGATTTTCAAAAATGGAATCCCGAGACCGAGATTCGATATTTACATGAAATGGATATCGGCTTGATGCCACTTCCTGCCAACGAACCGTGGATGAAGTACAAGTGCGGTCTGAAGTTGATTCAATATTTGGCGGTCGGTATCCCCGGGGTTGCCAGTCCAATCGGTGTCAATGAATCGATACTGGCGGGAAACCGTGTCGGTTTTGCGGCGACTTTGACAGAAGAATGGGAGAAAAGCTTGGCTGAATTGCTAGAAACGCCACAACGGCGCTGGGAGATGGGGCGGGCAGGCAGAGAGTTAGTTGAGCAGAAATACAGTATTGAGCAAAATTGGCAAGTTTTGGAAAGAAGTCTCCAGCCAAGATGATGGATGCTTTACGGCAGCTAGTCTGGCATCGATAATTCCTTGTAGGGTGTTTGACACCACCTTCTCTAATCCAACTCGCCTCCAGCCGGAATTTTTAATAGGAAACCGATGAAGCCTACCCTTCATTTTTTCTACAAATCCCATGAAAGCACCCCCTGCTTTCAGCCTACGGAAAGAAACTCGATGGTTACTTATTGCAATAGGCTTGGCTTCAGACGCCAGTCCGTGGATCACTCCGCTCAGGTGCTTGCGCTATCATGCATCTTAGCTGTAGCGTGTTTGGTCAACTTCTTCGATAACTCCTTGCAAGCCCAAGAAGCCAACAAGCTCGAGTTTAATCGAGATATTCGACCGATCCTGTCCGAAGCCTGTTTTGCTTGTCATGGTTTCGATAGCAAGAAGCGTCAAGCGGATTTGCGATTAGATACCGCCGATGGTGCTCTGGCTGATCTAGGTGGTCACGCCGCCATCAAGCCTGGAGATGTAGAGGCGAGCGAACTCTGGAAACGAGTGATTTCAACGGATCCAGAGACGGTAATGCCACCGCCAGAAACCAAGCGGGTTTTGTCGGACGAACAGAAGCAAAAATTGAAGCTCTGGATCGAACAAGGTGCTGCCTATCAAAGCCACTGGGCCTTCGAGGCTCTGAGTAAAGCTGAACCTCCATCAGTCGACAAAGAATGGTCAAGTCATCCAGTGGATCGATTCCTGTTGCAAGGTATGAAGACACGGGGATTAAATCCACAAGATGAAGCGGATCGAGAGACCTTGATCCGTCGGGTTGCCATTACCCTGATAGGTCTACCACCAACCTTGGAAGAGGTCGACAGATTTTTAGCGGATTCCTCACCACGGGCCTATGAAGAAATGGTGGAACGCTATCTGGCCTCTGAACGTTATGGCGAAGAGATGGCCAAGCATTGGTTAGATGTGGCACGCTACGCTGATACGCATGGTCTGCATCTTGATAATGAGCGGGCTATGTGGGCCTATCGTGACTGGGTTGTTAACGCATTTAATCAGAATTTGCCGTTTGATCGTTTTACCATCGATCAGTTGGCTGGCGATTTACTTCCTAACCCGACTCAAGATCAAATTATCGCGACTGGTTTCAATCGTTGTAATGTAACAACGTCGGAAGGTGGAGCGATTAGTGAC
>JAUMAI010000299.1:5686-12043 GCA_032116775.1 Pirellula sp.
GTGACGAGTTTCTCTTCCGATATGCGGTGGACCGCGCTAGCACGACATTGCAGACATGGATGGGTATGACGGGAGGTTGTGCAGTCTGTCATGACCATAAATTTGATCCTCTTTCGACGAAAGATTTCTATTCCTTTTACGCATTCTTTTATAGCGCCGCTGATCCTGCTATGGACGGCAATAACAATATCACTCCGCCGCTAGTAAAAATGACGTCACCTAAACGTGATGCGGAGGTTCAGCAATGGAAGCAGTTGGAAGCGGATCGGCTAGCCGCTCTGCAACGCTGGTTAGAGACAAATGCCTACCAAGATCCTGCAGTTCTTGCTGATAAGCCAGCAGCGGTCGCCGTGCGCGATTTGTGGCTTGACGATCGTTTTCCCGAAGGTGCTGGGGTTTCTTGTTCTTCGCGAAATCCTTCGCTCTGGGTTGGTGAGGAAGAGTTACCGTTGTTTTCTGGTCTGCGAGCGCTCAAGCAGATTAGTGCTGTCAATTACGAGGATCGTATTGACCAACCCGCCCAACCATGGCTCATTCCTAGCGATGGAAAGTTACAGATTGCTATTCGAGTTGACGCTAAGTCACCACCCGAGGCGATGATGCTTGAAGTGTCGACGAACCATGGAGGGAGGAAGTTGATTTGGGGTAAAGCAGATCGCTATGGAGGAGCTGACGACAAGAACAATATTCGTTTGGCGGATATTCCCACGGATAATCAGTGGCATGAATTTGTTTTCGACACGACCAAATGGGGCCTCCCCGCCGGTGCACAAGTCAATAACCTGAAATTGGCACAATATGGTGGTGTTGCGTATTGGGACAAGCTGGAAATGGTTGGCACGGTTGAACCTGCCGTGGATGTGCGAGCCTCATTGACTGCGTGGTGGGATAGTCGTAAAGACAAGGATACACGGGGAGTAGATGGCAACCTAAACAAGTTGCTCAAGGAAGGTAGAGCTACTCATAGTTCTCCTGAAAGTGAAGCTTTGGTTCGCAAGCACTTTTTGCAACATATTGCACGAGGAGTGAATGCGGAGCATGTCGAATTGCTGTCGAAGTGGAGTGAGTCGAAAGATCGTCTCGCATATCTGGAAGAGAATCGCCCTGCCTCGTTTGTGTTTGCTGATCTATCAAATCCGCGCGAAGCACACGTCATGGAGCGAGGCCAGTACGATAAGCCGGGTGAAAAAGTGCAACCAGGTACTCCAGCATTTTTGCCTCCGTTGCAAGGAGTGGAAGGACGCCGAGCCAATCGTCTCGATTTGGCTCGTTGGCTTGTTTCAGATGAGCATCCACTAACTGCTCGTGTGACCGTTAATCGTTTTTGGCAGCAAGTCTTTGGGCATGGACTGGTAAAGACGAGTTACGACTTCGGATCTCAAGGGGAAGTTCCTAGTCATCCTGAATTGCTCGATTGGTTGTCGCGTTGGTATCAAGCCAATGGCTGGGATACCAAGGCCTTGTTGCGTTTGTTGGTCAACAGCAAAGCGTTCAAGCAGGTCGCTGTCGTGACGCCAGATTTAATCGCGAAAGATCCTGAGAATCGCTATCTAGCCCGTGGTCCTCGCTTGCGTATGGATGCCGAACAGGTTCGCGATAACGCCCTGTTTGTCAGTGGTTTGATGGATTTCACTATGGGTGGTCCAGGCTTTAAGACATACCAGCCACCCAATATTTGGGAACCGGTTGGTTATGCAGATAGCAACACGCGTTTTTATCTTCAAGATCATGGTTCCAGGCTGTATCGACGCAGCGTGTATGCTTACTTCAAGCGAACGGCACCACCACCATTTATGTCAAACTTTGACGCACCGAATCGTGAGCAATTCTGTACCGTTCGAGAGCGGAGCAATACTCCCTTGCAAGCTTTGCAATTGATGAACGATATACAACACTTCGAAGCAGCTCGCGCGTTTGGCGAACGGATAATCACGAAAGGTGGAAAGACAATAGACGAACGTATCGATTATGCATACCGAGTCGCTTTGTCAAGAAAGCCTCGGGAAGCTGAGAAGAAAGTGCTTCACTCAACGTTAAATAACTTCCTGGAACGATATCGGGCTGATGCAAACGCAGCTAATGCAGTGGTCAGTAATGGTGAGTCGCAAGCCTCGCCGAATATAGATCGAAGCGAACTAGCTGCCTACACTCTGCTAGGCAATCTAGTGCTCAACTTAGACGAAATGATTCATCGAAATTAATTGTTAACAGCAAGGGCTCTGTCATGAGCGACCTACAAAAAATTCAATATCAACTTAATCGCCGTCAGTTCTTTGCTGGGGGTGGCATTCGCGTGGGGAGCCTGGCCTTGGCTTCGTTATTAGGTCAGCAAATGACTAATAATGCGTTTAGTCAAGATCCAGCGCCAGCGATGTATCCACCCTTGCCTGGTTATCCGCACTTTGCTCCCAAAGCGAAGTCCTTGATTTATCTGCACATGAACGGTGGGCCATCTCAGATCGACATGTGGGATCACAAGCCGATGTTGATGGAGCAATTTGATAAGGATCTGCCCGACTCTATTCGACAAGGGCAGCGAATCACCACAATGACCAGTGGGCAATCAAGGTTGCCGGTAGCTCCTTCGAAGTTTAAGTTCTCACAAGCAGGCCAGAGTGGAATGTGGGTGAGTGAATTGCTCCCACACACCGCGAAGGTGGTCGATGATATTGCCCTAGTAAAATCCGTTCATACCAATGCGATCAATCACGATCCAGCCTGTACGTTCGTGATGACTGGAAGTGAAGTACCGGGCAAGGCAAGTTTAGGTTCTTGGCTGGCTTATGGCTTGGGAAGTGTTAGCAATGATCTGCCAGCCTTTGTAGTGTTGACCCCCACTTGGTCTGCTGGAGCAGCGGCACAAGCACTATTCACTCGTATGTGGAGCAGCGGTTTCTTGCCAACTCGTTTCAATGGAGTTGCCTTGCGCGGATCAGGCGATCCTGTCCTTTATGTACAAAATCCGAATGGTGTGAGCGCTGCCGATCGACGCTTGATGCTCGACGCCTTAAACGATCTGAATCGCCAGAGCTACAGCTTGAAAGGTGATCCCGAAATTCAAACGCGAATTGCGCAGTACGAGATGGCGTTTCGAATGCAAACTAGCGTTCCGGAGTTGGTTGATCTAAAAGATGAGTCACAGGAAACATTGGATCTCTACGGCCCAGAAGTTACTAAGCCTGGGACATTCGCTGCCAGTGCTCTGCTAGCTCGCCGTTTGGTGGAACGTGGTACGAGGGTCGTGCAGATCTTGCATCGTGGTTGGGATCAGCACGGTAATTTGCCGAGCGATATCAGCGCTCAATGCCGCGATACGGATCAGCCATGTGCGGGCTTGATTATGGACTTGAAACGTCGTGGTTTATTGGAAAATACGTTGGTCGTTTGGGGTGGTGAGTTCGGAAGAACGGTTTACTCTCAAGGGACTTTGACAAAAGAGAATTACGGCCGCGATCATCATCCTCGCAATTTCTGTATGTGGATGGCTGGCGGAGGTATCAAGGGTGGTGTTGTCTACGGTGAAACCGATGACTTTAGCTATAACGTCGTAGCCAATCCCTGTCATATCAATGATATAAATGCGACCATTCTGCATTGCCTAGGAATCGACCACGAACGCTTCACCTTCCGTTTCCAGGGACTTGATCAAAAACTTACGGGAGTTGAGTCGCAGCGGGTTGTGACTGAGATTCTGAGCTGAGGTCTCGTCTAGCCTTGGGAGAGTGTTTTAAAGACGAGACGAAGTCTCACTGCGATTGAACGCGACCTTGTTTCGGTCTGCAAGGTTTCGGTCTGCAAGATCAGGTGAGGGTTTCGTTGTCGGCACTTTCGGCGTAATCGCTACAACTCATCATGGTCGTTCACTTGCTGAGCAATGAAATCCTTATGCGGTTGTTCAGCTCTGCGTGGTGATTAGCTTGAAAAGAGACAAGGGCTTATCGACCCTTGCCCTGAAGACCTTGTCTTGAAGATGTTGTCTTGAAGACGTTGTCTTGGAAATGCTCCGCTAAGCAACTCGCGACAGAGGCTGATCTATGCCGTGGTTTTGGTTTGTTGCCATGCTCATCACTTTAGTGGTGAGTACATCCTATAGCCAAAACGGCCAGGGGGCTGGAGCTCTAATGGAGGGGAATTCTCCTGCTTGGGGAACTTTGCTGGGGCCACTATTAGTCGCGTTACTTTCTGCCAAAGCATGGATGATTTATTTAGGACGCTTTGTGGCAACCGCTGATTTGTCAGTCGAGGGAGCTAGTCGACTGTGGGAAATCGGCCGGCGAGTTTTCACTGCCATCGGTGTTGGGGCCGTTATTGCGACAGGTGTGTTGACCGGCTTCATTCACCGGATATCCGGCTGGAGAGAGACTAGCGATTTAATGGCAACTTTAGCGAGTATTATTCCACTCGTGCTGCTCGCCATCCTGATGGATTGTCTCGACCTGCAATGGGAACAATTTAAAGATGATCTTGTTGAGCCCAGTGAAGATTCCAAGACTGCGCAGTCGAGTTTCGCGTTTAGGGCAATCCTTCGTGAGTTATGGAGTCGGGCAACTTGGAGTTGGCTGCTCCCTTTGATACCCATCCTCGTTAGTAGTGTCGGGATCGATATTCTGAAATTATTCTTCAGCGAGTTGGCTCTTCAGAAGTGGTCATGGCTCTTCATTAGCTTACTTTCGGTGGTCGTATCTTTGTGCGTAGGTACGATTTTGCTGACGGTTTGTACGGTTCGGTGTGACACAACCAGCGGTTCCCCCAAACAGTGGCTGAGGTTACTTGAATCGATCGGTATCAAGGTGCAGGGGCTTCGCGTTTGGAACACTCAAGGCAGAATCAGTAATGCATTCCTAGTGGGGATATTTCCCTGGCAGCGGTACATTATTTTGACAGATCGCCTGGTAAAGACCTTATCGCCGCGGGAATTAGAGATGGTGTTGTTACATGAGGCGGCCCATGCTAAGCGAGGACATGGAGCGATCCGCTTTATCGCAATGCTGGTGTGGGGACTCACTTTGTTGATCGGAATTCAATCGCTCAGTCCACTCAGTGCATTGTGGGAGGGGTTGCTTTCTGGAGGGATCGTCTTGGTTAAGGGAAGGCACTGGCAGGACGTTTTAATTCTCCTCGGAGGTGTTATGTGGGTTGTGACCGGAGCCCTAGGAATCCGTTGGCTCTGGCACTCTACGGAATTTGACGCCGATCAAGTGGCTTGTCAGTTGGCAGCCGAGAGGCGAGTTGAGGAGTTGAAAATCCTGGGATGTGTAACGGAATCGAGCCAGGAATATAAACGCGAATGCTGGAAGGCAGCCATGGATTTAGCTGCTGCTCTGCATAATCTGGCTGGTTCATCAACCTGTGCAGCCCGAGACAACTGGACGCATCCTAGTGTGCTGAGGAGAACCGCAGCCCTCTCGGAGAGATATGCAGAGCCTGTGCTTTCAGCGAGCGTCCGCCCCACTCTTTAGATGTTTTTGGGGATATAAAGGTTGGGTTTGGGTCAGATTGATGGCTGAACCATATTTTCTTGATAATTGGCACATTCGTTGCAGAAGTATTTCTTATGTAGGCTAAGTCGTTGGCGTAGCACTTTTTTTTAAAGCTAGGTCAACTCTAACCCATCCCGTGACCGAAAGTTGCCATGTCGAATTGCGCGATAGCATTGCGCTTTTGGCCCCCTTCCATCCCCATCTCCGATCCTTACAGACTTATCTACTAATCCATCTGTAAGGTTACAGCAGGACCCAGCACCGATGAACGCAACCGAGCCTTCAGTCTTATTGACCCGAATCGATCAAGCCATCAGCGGTTCACCCCATCTATGTGGACGACATTTGATGGTGGAAACCGAGAAGGATACGGTAGTTGTGCGAGGAAAGGTCGAGACCTATTACCAGAAGCAGATGGCGCAAGAAATTGTGCGTCGGATTGAGGGGGTTCAGAAGATTGATAACCAGCTTGAAGTTTCTTGGGGCTAAACTTGAGGCTTCTTGGGGTTAAATAAGGACAGGAATGTCCGCGATTTTTCAGGCAACCTCCCCTTACCTACCTTAGTGGGCTGTCCAATTCCCACGCTTCCATTCTAATCACGTGCCTGTGGCCCAAGCTGTTTGCCATGGGCAGAGATTCCATTAGTGTTTTAGGCATGTGAAGGGAGAGGTTATGGCTCGCACTGGAGTAATCACTTTCAAGGGTTCACCAATGACCCTGGTCGGTAGTGAAGTGAAGGAAGGGCAGGCTGCGCCAGAGTTTACGCTGCATTACTTCGATGGTGGTTTGAAGACGCTGACCAAAAATGATCTGAAAGGTAAGCCAACCTTACTGAATATCGTCCCTTCTTTGGACACTGGTGTTTGTGCCATTCAG
>JAUMAI010000300.1:0-1173 GCA_032116775.1 Pirellula sp.
GCCGACCGCCAGACAAAAGCAGATCCTCGTGGAGGCGTCGCGAACTGGAGAATTGATGGCTCGCACTATCGCCTACGAAAAACGCTTTGAAGGGGCTAGCGTTTGGCCTGGAAAGCATTGGGACATATCGCTTTTCTTGAAGGAGACCAGTCAAGAAGCTCCGCACCACACTCAATTCGATGAGCGTTCTTCGTGGTTCTACGAGGCGGTTGGTGTTTCAACAGGCATGATGGGCAGGACCGTTGGGTTCGGTCAACTCTATCTCGAAACCGCTAAGGATAGCAAAGGTAACTGGCTCGACGGCAGCCACACTTATCATCTCAAGGTTCCCAAAGACGCGCCCGTTGCCCAGTTCTGGTCGGTCACTGTGTATGACAACGAAACCCGTTGCTTTGTTGATACTGGCGTGCAGCCAGACCGTTCCTCTCGCAACGATATCGTCAAGAATGCTGACGGTAGTGTGGACCTCTACTTCGGCCCCAGCGTTCCGAGTGGAAAACCAAAGAGCAATTGGATTCAGACGCTCCCAGGCAAAGGTTGGTTTTCTTACTTCCGACTCTATGGCCCAACACAAGCCTACTTCGATCGGTCTTGGGTTTTACCCGACATTGAGCGGGTCAAATAGTCTGTATTTTGTTTATCCAGCCGAGGCGGTTGTTATGGCCGCCCGCTGGATACGAATTTGGGCCTTGTAACGAGCAATTTTTCTTGAGCTGAAATATCAATGCAAACACTCCGCAATTTCCGTACACTTGCCGCTGCTTCGATAGCCTGCGCGGTCATGGCGTCTATGGCGCAGGCGCAAACCTCCCGGTTCGATGAATTAGCCAACGCCTCGTTTACGGAGAATCGGCCTGGGAATGAAACCGCGCAGATGCTGCGCGACGAATTGTTGTTTCAACGCGCGACTCAAACCTATCTTTGGGCGCTTCCGCTGGTCAACACGCTTGGCATGAAGACCGGCTCCGAGAGCGTTTTTGGTGCTGGTTATAATGTCCTGCCAATTTGGAAGAAAAGGCTCGATGCGAAAACCTTAGTGACCACGCCAAACTCCGATGTGATCTACGCGATGAGCTATGTTGATCTTGGAAAGGATGGTCCGCTGGTGTTTGAGGCGCCTCCGATGCTGCAAGGTATTTTGCTCGATTTTTGGCAACGGCCTATTCCCGTTGA
>JAUMAI010000300.1:1201-5942 GCA_032116775.1 Pirellula sp.
TGGTGGCAAATTCCAAGGCGACGTCGGCCTGCCGGGCCCTGATGCCGGCAAGGGTGGCAAGTTTCTCCTGCTGCCGCCCGGGTATGAGGGAAATGTTCCTGAAGGTTACTACGTTTACCGTTCCGGGACCAACAACGTCTTCATTTTTCTTCGTGGCTTTTATCAGGACCCTAAGAATTTGAAGCCTGCGGTCGAGCTTATTGAGCAAGCGAAGATCTATCCGTTAAACGGTAAAGCGACAGCCAAGCCGATGGTGTTTCCCGATGCATCGGGCGTGCCAGTGAATATGTTGCCAGTTGCTGACGGTCGTGCGTTTGATCAACTTAAAGAACTAGTGGACTCGGAAGGAACCAACCTCGCAGAGTCGGATTCGCTGGGGATGTTGGCTTCGATCGGTATCATCAAAGGCCAACCTTTCGCGCCCGATGCGCGGACGAAAGAAATCCTCGATCGGGCAGCCAAGACAGCATACAAGATGAGCCGCGTCGTTGGCTTCGAGGAGTTACTGAACCAGGGCTCTCTCAAGGTTTATCCGGACCGCCATTGGGTTAATCCACTTGATAACATAACGCCGCCAGGTCCGCGCAAAACCTTGGACCTGTCCTGGAAGAATCTTGCGGGCGGATACCTCGACTTCGATGCGCGTATTTGGTTTTTCACGAATTACTACTCGGTCAGTCCCGGGATGCTCTCGAAAATCCCCGGCAAAGGTGCGGCCTACATGATTGCGTTTACCGATGGAGAAGGTATGCCTCTGTCTGGAGGGGCTCGCTATCGTTTGAATCTACCGGCCAATATCCCAGCCGCCAATTTCTGGTCAGTCACACTTTATGAGGCTGAAAACGCTTCGGGGCTTGCCAATGGCCAGCCGTTTCCTTCGCTCGGCTCCCGAGACAAGCCTGCGCAAAACGACAACGGCAGCACAGATCTCTACTTTGGTCCCAAGGCACCTGAGGGTAAAAGCTCCAATTGGTTAGCGACAGTACCTGGTAAGGGTTACTTCGCCATCATCAGGCTATACGGTCCGACCGAGGCCGCAATTGAAAAAAGCTGGAAGCCTGGGGATTTCCAACAAATCAGGTAAGCCTCTCTATCGTTTATTGCAGGCCTTACCTACCAGTATCCTGATATCAATACTTTCGGGGCCCGAGCGATTTTAGTGATAGGATTCTAGTGATAGGATTCGCCAGTGAACGACTGCAGTCCCCTGGTTAGAAATGGCTTGAAGGGCAATCATTTTTTCTGATCCTTAGCAAATCTAGAAACATAGGTAAGGTATGACCGTCGAATTGAAACCTCTTAGTGAAGCGGTCTTGCGCTGCCTCACCAATGACGCCCTCACTACGTTCCTGAGCCAGGCGGCAAGCTATGAAGCAGCGGCCCGTCCTGGTCTGCAAATGGTGTTGTCGAACGAATCGGTTGCTGACTTGAATATGCTGGTGGTTGGGGCCGGCGCTGACCACGAACATTTTCAGGACATGGTAAGTTCGTGCCTCAGACGCGATCTTCCATTCCTGCTGATGATTTTTCCTGGGGCCGGAGAGGAGTTAGACGAGCTTGCAGCCAAATTGGGCTTAGTCTACGCAGTGAACTTTCCGATCATGGTGCGTGAGGATCTGCCTCTGGAGCCTTCTGGAAATCCCGCGGTGGAAGTCGTTTGCGCACACGGCGCCGAGGATGCTCGTGCAAGTGCCGAGATTACGGCCTCAGCCTACAGTATGCCTATAGAGAGTGTGCTTCGAGCGTTGCCTCAATCCCTTTTTGACACTCCGGGCGCTGATGTTTTCATCGCCCGCTTTAATGGTGAGGCCGTGGGAAGCGTCACATTGACCTACCATGGCGATACATGCGGCATTTGGGCCATGGGTACCCTTGCAGCAAGACAGCGTAGCGGAATCGGTCGTCGGCTGCTATCGGCCGCGATGGTACTAACGCGCAATATCGGGATCCGACGCTTCTTTCTCGGCGCAACTCCAGCGGGTTACCGTCTGTATGAGGGGCTTGGCTTTAAAACGGTTTGCTCAGCACGGGTTTGGGTGGCGGGTGAGACCCACCAAGCGTAGCTCTTGACGGGACCATTACAGGAGAAAGGTTGAATTGCTTTGCTGATCGAGGAGCAGGTCGACATTGACTTCGATCGCTGCGTTGTTGGAGCCGAGATCGCGTCACCGAGGTTGAACCGTTGCCCCCAACTGCCGTTGGCTCCGAGGTTACGATAGATCTCAATCGCCCCAGTGCGGCAGTCGCGGGTCCCGGCTATTTCTAGTAGCACATCCGGATACCACTCTTAAGCCAACCGAGCAGATAGGGAGCAATAATCTTAAGGACAACGCTTCCAAAGTTTCAAAACGTAACGAACAGTTGATCAACCAAAATTGGTCCCTCTAGAAGCAAAAGGTAGACACTTTTAAAACGCTCAAGGAAGCTAATAAAATGCGTCCAAGAAAACGCTTTTCCTGATGAATCTGCGAGACTCATGGTTGTCCATAAGATGGGTGAGGGCCAAGAAAGTCCAAGAGCAATTTCTCGGAGATACTTTGAAGGGCGCCATGTCCTTCATGGTTGACTTTGCAATGGACGACGTCACCACCAAGGTAGCTGAAAACCTCGACTAGACCGTCGACCTTCGTTGGTTTGACAAGTCTTTTTTCCTCGTAACCCATATGACGAGCCCAAATTAAGGTCGATTCTTCCGCAGCCACAAAAGCCAGCTTACCCTCTTTCGCCGGAATCTCTTTTGAAGGCCCGCCATTATAAGGAACCATTTCGTCTTTCACTCCCGAGATGTTCATCAGCCGCTTCCCTTTGGCGGGAGATACCGCGACTTGGTAATTGTTATCTGGGCCTTTAGCTTTGAAGTTCCTACCATCGTACTGCCAGACATTTAGCGGACTGTCACCGCTGATGTAATTACGAACGTTCGGTAAGCTACCCTCGATCATCAACTGATTGACCAACGCGGCGCCATTCGAGAAGCCCATAATGCTAAAATTGTCTGGATCGACATTTTGAAATGTGGCTAATTTCTGAACAATCGCTGCGATAAAGCCACAATCGTCAGCTTTGGATCGCTCAGAAACGATATTCCAGCTTGCGTGATAGCCCTGGGGAAACACCATGATGTACTGAGATGCGATATTCTTGCGATGTCGAATGAAGCCCTGCATAACCTTCTGCGCGTCTCCACCGATTCCATGCAGGAAGATGAATACTGGCATTCTTCGGTCACTGGTACCCTGAGGAACACGGACATAGTAGGGCCGCTGGTATTCACGCTCCTGCGACCAGGACTGTACAATGAAACGCTCGCCCGAAGTTAATCGCGTTGTGGCGACGCAGCCACCGTTAGCGTTTGGATTCCGCAACGCAGCATTATCTTGTGCGGTCGAAACGGTAGCAACGGCTCCAATCAAGCAGCCGCTAATCAATGAGATTAGTCGCAATATCATGAAGTCCTCGTGTATCCTTATTAAAGCTAGAGTGGCCAGGATGACCAGTAGATTATGGCGTTTCGGCGCCTAGCAACGCACGTAAAGAATTGAGTAGCAAGAGATAAAGCAGATCAAGCTTGTGTTTTATATTTCAATGCATTTCCATGATATCATTTCTGGCGAAGAGGCTTGTGAATAACCGCCAGCCTATCAGAAGGAAGGCCAAAATTTCTTGGTGTGGAGATTCCGAGCTAGACAAAGCCGACTCTGGCGTTTTTCTTCCTTAGCGTTCGTCTGTGTGGTCATTGAGTTACTCCGGAGTTGCCGTACTCATTCCGACAAGCACTGGCAAATTGACGTAAAGATCTTCCGGCAATAATTTTCTAGACACCGCGAGGAAGTCCTGAAATAATTGACGAGAATGGTCTGGGTAATGGAGTTCCGGAGTTGTTGACGGAACCCGAACCGCAACTATTGCAAGCTCTGCTCACCGACACATGCAGGAGTCCTAGAAATGAGAATCAAACGCAAGCGTCTGATTTTGCTCGCCTCTATCACGACTCTTGCCGTCCTGACGACATTGGGAATTGCATACCTGCGCATCGAATGGCCACGGCCGTTGTCTTATTTAGAGACCACGATTGCCGCCCTGCCTCTCGGTATTTCGCCTGCAGAAGCGGACGCCATCATCGGCTCAGCCCCAGATACCGTTGCGGAACAGAATGGCGTACTGGCTACACCCGTAACGATGTATGCCGCTTCCAACGAGAAGGGTGCGAAATATGGCGAAACACAGACGTATTCGCTGCGAATGTGGGAACGCGACGGCGTAAGGGGAGTTGTTGCTGTTGACCGAGAAGGGAAGGTGGCCGGTCGATGGACTTGGCGGTCGCGATAGAGCAAGACGAGCAGAACATTATGATCAGCCGAAATCGACTAAGGATGCCCCTAACCATCACTAGCACGCTGATGGGACTTTCATTCGCTGCCGGAGTTGCCATCACGGCTGTTTGTGCCATTCGATTCCTATTCCTGATCGCTATGATGGGTGTGCTTGGAATGGCAAGCGTTCACGCTACGACCAACGCGTTGAACTCCGGCGATTCTGCAACTCGCTTGACAGTCTTGACGCAACTAAAGCAAATGTGCGACGCACAGCCAGCAATGGCATTTGACGTTCAAACAGCAGCTTGGATGGTTCCGGCAATTGAGCAATGCAAAACCGACAGCGACCCTGAGGTTGTTGCGCTCGCAGAGGGGCTTGCCAGCAATATCAAAGACAACATCACGCAAACACCGTAGTGAATGCC
>JAUMAI010000301.1:0-3811 GCA_032116775.1 Pirellula sp.
TGCAAAACGATTTGGCCGTTAGATGGGGCTTGCGAGTATGGACTCAAACGGTAGCAGACCTAGCCTACCGGCATACGGGTTAAACGATTTGGTACTTGTGCTAGACGAGTGAGCCTCTGTGCTAGACGAATGAGCGTTTGGGCAATACGAGTTGGTGTCAGCTAAGCGTGTCTGGCTTGCGCAGGCAGTTCGTGTTTTTGCTCAACGTTGTAGAGGAGTGATTCGATCGACCACGATATGATTGGCAGACAGGTCACCGAGATAGCCTCGGCGCCCTTTAAGTCCCACGGGCTGACGGAGATAGCGACGGAGATTGACACCAGGCTGGGCAGAAACATAGGCCAGCGTGTTACCACGGTCATCGGTAATCGCATATTCGGGTTGACCGCTGTGAGTGGCATGAACCGGCACAAGCCATCCGCTGGCATCGTATTGCGAAGCATTGACCCAGGTCGACGGTGAGATCGGATTCGATGGCACTAACGGGGCGTTCGGGGTGACTGGAGCAACTGCTTGTCCAGTGACGCTACGATTCTTGAGTTGGATAAAAGCGTCGATACGATCAAGCAATAGCCTCGCTTCACCGCGATACAGTGCATCGTTGCCAGAGTTGAGCTTTGCTTCCGTGGCCGCTTTGAAACTGGCCAGGTTCCACTGCTCAATCGGTTTAGCGACTTCAGCTGACAGTGAGAGTTGAATGGATTGCAGATCAGGCGACGAAATATTGACAGGTGCATACATGTCAGTCCCTGATTGGGCATTCGCTCCGGAGGCAAGTGATATGCCCGGTTGCGGGATACCATGCCATGAGGATGTTGTAGCAAAGTTAGCCGAGTCTGAGGCTGAATCATAGCCAGCTGTTGCAAGTGAATTATGACCAAGAGCGTTGGGATACATGAACGGAGCGCGTGGATTGCGCAGTTCGAAGTCTCGGTTTGAGCCAGTGCCATAAGATCCAGAGGTCTCATTGCCTGCCAATTGAGTCGCGGGTGTGTCGCTCGAATTGCGACGTCGAGGACGAGGCAATTGAGATACACGCGAACGATAAGCTAACGGATCTGCACTCGCGTAGTTCCTTGCAGGTTGATTGGCTTGTGCTATCTGGCTATCAGGCATTGGAGTCATGCTGGCAGGTGTTGGGGTACCACCGCTGCGATGTACGAAATCGCCGAACAGCCACTCGATAGGGCTCACAGGAGTTGATGCATAGGGTGTACCATTGGGGCCGTTCATCGCTGAGGTGGGATTAGCACTGGGCGCGTAAGGGGCAGGAGTGCCTGTGGGAAAAGCTTGAAATTGATCCCAATTTACGGGGCCATTGGCGCTGGTACCAGTACCAGTTGCTGGTGGTGTAGGTCGCATTGGACTGGAGTTGGTCGCGACTCTGGTGGGTAACCGTCGAGGTGAGCTGGCAGGATTTGGCTCAGTTATAGGGCCATATGCAGCTGCAGGTTGAATAGGGCTCAGTTCCGAATCTTTCCGCGACGGGTTCAGGCGTCGAGGTGGCTTGGGCGCAGCGGCTGGCTGATACGAAGGATCAAGTTGGATTTTTCGGGATGGCTTATCGTTCGAAGTTGAATTCTTGTCCTTCTCCTTGGTATTTGGAGTTTGGTTTTTGGGCTCTGTTACAACAGCCGAAGCCGTTACCACAGCCGAATCACCAGCCAAGCTCTCAAATGTTCCTAAATGTTCAACTCGTATCCAACGAATCTCCTCAGCAGGAGCAGCAATTCGATACCAAAGCTGCTCGGAACCATCAGCTTCTTGGCGTCTAGCTTCGGCGAGAATATTGACTTTCGAGCCTAGCGGTAAATCAGATTGCCAACGGAAATCGGTCTGCGGCAAATGACTACCTATCCAGCAAACGGTTCGTTGAGCTGTAATCTCAACCTCTTGTCCGGAGGGGAGCAATTTACAATCGCGAGCGGCAATCCAGCAGAAACTATCTTCGGGTGGGGTAATGGCTACCCATCCATCTACTTGTTGTTCGATGATGGTTACTCGATCACCACGTTTCAGTGCATGCGTAGCGTAATACTCTAGGCTCGGCCCACAATAAACCTCCGCTTTGTTCGAACGGATGATCGCGCTAGAGGGTTTGTTTTCAGCGACGAGTTGAGACGTCAGGAGAAAAGCGACCAGCAGCCAGGTTGCAAAAGCTAAACGCATGATGCGGTGTTGCGCGCGGCTAGACTTTCGGCAACACAGTAAAACAAACATGGTTAGATTCCGATGTGCGCGGACTGGGACCGTCATGAACAACAAACAGCACATGGAGTCAGTTAGTCAATCTTTTCTTCGGCTGCAAGGCTGATCCGGCGAATCGTTTCCAGCAGACGGCAAAAGTGAGAAAAACGTCACGAAGTCGCGCATGTTGCTAGCTATTAAATCCGCTCAAGTGAATGCTGTGGCACGAGATTTCGACCACTCAGACTCTCGCGATATTGAGATCCAAGCAAAAGCTTAGGCGTGTAAGGTAGAAGAATTCCCAGGAGGGAAGGGTCGTCTTGTCCGCTTAGAGTATTCCAATCTCAAAATTGGAATTTACTGAGGTGTGGCGTTGTCGGTTTGTGGCTCAGTAGAATTAGGGGAGGCCTCAGAGGACTTGGCGTTGTTGTTGGCTTTGGCGGCGATGAGAGTGACGGCGGCTTGCACATCGCAGAGGGGCTTGCTGGCGGTTGGTTCGGCCAGGATCTCTGCTAACGTCGTTGTGCGAAAAGCGTCTTCCACCATGGCCAGCGCATCATCGACTCGGCGATGCAGTGGGCAGAGAACAGATCCGTGGGATGCGATGCCCAGTGGGCAGCGATGAATACGTTGGACAGGATCGACTGCGTTGACAACATCCAAGATGGTCAATTGATCAGGGGTCGAGGCGAGAGCAACGCCTCCACCGATTCCGCGTTGCGAGCGTACTACCCCTGCCCTGCTGAGCCCTTGTAATACTTTGGAGAGATATGCCTGCGGAACCTTGGTGGCGATGGCTATTTGTTCAGTGGTGCTCGCGGCGGGCGCACAATAAGCCAAATGAACGACTGCGCGGAGTGCGTATTCGACAGTCTGTGAGAACATATCTAATTCCTGCAAGGTATGCGTATCAGCGTTTTCGCCTAATACTCTAGTCTACCTGTAAAGGTGTCATTGTGGGGGAGATTTGGTGCGATCCTGGAGGTAGTTTCTAGGCTCAGAGTTCCAGATATTCGTCGAGTGCATCACGAACGATCGCGGGATTCGGGGCGATGCCTGTCAATCGCAAGAAATCCTCTTCAAGCATCTTGGCCAACCAATCGGCTTGTCCAATGAGTTGGGTCTTGTTGGGCAAGTTGCTTGGTAAAAAGCTGACGCCGAACAAATCGCTGCTCGCATCCACCATACGAATCGTGTCAGGCGAATGTTCACGCAATAACCACTTTTCTACCGAACGATGCAGATTTTCTGCACAAAAAACCAATGTGGAGAAATGAATCGAAAAGTCTTCTGGAAAAGTTGACCGAATGAGTAGTTTTTCGTTCTGCATCGCCTGTTTCAGAGATTCGAGTAACTCACTTGGGCACTCTTTTTCCCATGGAGACTCTGCATCTTCGATGACCCACCATAGGACACTTTGTTCTTGCGAGAGCATTGCGGCTATGAACGAGCGGGCAACCGGGGAGTCTCCGGCGATCACATAGTTTGCTAAGGATGCGGTTTGACCGTTGGAGGCCATTAAGGCCTGCTGAATTGCAGTGCCTGCCGAGTAATGAGCACTCCAGTAGGGTGTGGTATTGTGAGGTACTTGGATCGGATCCGCGGCATTATCGGTTTCGGCTTT
>JAUMAI010000302.1:0-3831 GCA_032116775.1 Pirellula sp.
GCATAAGGGCGTCGGCGAATCTTTTCTGTCAGCTGACCACCTTCTTCATAACCAACATAACCTGGAGGAGCTCCGATCAATCGGCTCACATTGTGCTTCTCCATGTATTCGCTCATGTCGATATGGATCAACGCATCTGCGTCGCCGAACATGAATTCAGCGAGTGCCTTGGCGAGCAATGTTTTACCAACCCCGGTAGGACCGGCGAAAACAAAGCAGCCTGTTGGACGTTTAGGATCTTTCAAACCGCTGCGGCTACGACGGACTGCCTTGCAAACAGCAGATACGGCCAAGTCTTGGCTGACGACTCGCTTGTGAAGTTCATCCTCCATCTTCATCAGACGCAGGCTGTCTTCGGTGCTGAGGCGAGTCAACGGAATACCGGTCATCTTGGAGACAACTTCGGCAATGACTTCTTCGTCAACGACGCCATCGGCTTCGCGACTCTTCTCACGCCAATCACGAGTGATCTGCTCCTTCTTCTTGCGAAGTTTATCAGCTTGATCACGGAGTGAAGCTGCCTTTTCGAAGTCCTGGTTAGCAACCGCTTCTTCTTTCTCTTTGTTCAATCGCTCGACTTCATCATCGATTTCTTTCAAATCGGGTGGCTTGCTCATGCTGCGAAGTCGCACACGCGCACCTGCTTCGTCGATAACGTCGATCGCCTTATCGGGTAAGCAGCGAGCGGTGATATAGCGTTCGCTCATTTCGACAGCAGCTACGACGGCATCGTCGGTGATTTGCACGCGATGATGTTCTTCGTAGCGTTCCCGAAGGCCTTTGAGGATTTCGATGGTTTCTGCTTTACCTGTCGGTTCAACGATGATTTCCTGGAACCGGCGGGCCAAGGCACTATCTTTCTCGATGTACTTACGATACTCATCGAGCGTGGTAGCACCGATGCATTGGATTTCACCACGGGCCAAGGCTGGCTTGAGAACGTTAGCAGCATCGATTGCACCTTCAGCACCACCGGCGCCAACCAAGGTGTGGAGTTCGTCAATGAACAAGATCGTGTTACGTGCACGACGAACTTCGTTCATCACTGCCTTGATGCGTTCTTCAAATTGGCCGCGGTACTTGGTACCAGCAACCATCATGGCCAAGTCGAGAACGACAATTCGTTTTTCGGTAAGAATCTCAGGCACATTGCCTGCAATAACTCGTTGGGCAAAACCTTCAACGATCGCCGTTTTGCCGACACCGGCTTCACCGAGCAAAACCGGGTTGTTTTTAGAACGACGGCACAAAACTTGGATGGCTCGTTCAATCTCTCGCTCGCGCCCGATCACAGGGTCGAGTTTTCCTTGACGAGCAAGTTCTGTCAAATCGCGACCGAAGCTATCCAGAGCGGGGGTCTTACTTTTTGACCCCTTCGAAGTTGCACCCGCTTCACCACTCGCTGCGGATGCGCCAACGCCTTCTCGACCGCCTCGCTCTCCACCTTCCGTGTTGTCCAAGCCATGGCCTAGCAGATTGAGAACTTCTTCTCGAACGTCCTCAAGTTTAAGCCCTAGATTCATTAAAACCTGCGCCGCTACACCTTCTTGCTCGCGCAACAAGCCAAGCAAAATATGCTCGGTACCGACATAGTTGTGATTTAGATTCCGTGCCTCTTCCATCGAATACTCGATGACTTTTTTAGCACGAGGTGTTTGAGGTAGCTTGCCCATCGTTACCATTTCTGGCCCGCTTTGGACTAGTTTTTCTACTTCTAACCTGATCTTGCGGAGATCAACGTCCAAGTTCTTCAAGACATTGGCAGCCACTCCGCTACCTTCCTTCACCAAGCCCAGCAAAATATGCTCGGTGCCAATATACTCATGGTTGAACCGTTGAGCTTCCTGGTTAGCCAACTGCATGACCTTACGGGCGCGGTCGGTGAAGCGTTCGTACATGATTGATCCCCTCTTATCTAATATGAGGCTCCGGACATCCGCAGCCAGCGGCGTTTTACCGCCAAGTGTGCTCCCAATAAAGGACGCACAGAAAATCTAGGCAAGATTACATCTGCAAAAAGTGTTCCGAAACCAATTGGACGCCAATTTGAACGCACTCGTTAGCAGGTCGCTATACCAGCGCGGAGCAAAACTCATAAACGGACTGCACAGCATTTTTCAAGACTGGCGCCTTCAAGGCAATGGGAGTACTCTTCAGAATCACTGTAGGCTTTCGGCAAATAACCGCCTCCCTAAGGGTCGCTCTCCTCGGTCTCTTGACGTAGAAGCTCTTGTTCTCGTTCGATTTCTACCAGCCAGGGTGCCGCGGATTCGCGCAATCTAAGCTGCATCAGGCAGGTTGATGCTTGCTGGAAACGCTTGGTTCGACGGAGGATTCCCGCCAAAAGGAGGGCTGCTTCCGAGTCTCCGGGACATTCTGTCAAACGTTTGGTCACCAGGGCTTCCGCCTCAAACCAATGACCTTGTAAGTATTCGGCTTGGGCCTGCAGAAAATGATCGACTTGTGGAATTCTGGGAGTCCTGCCAAGCCATTTCGGCAGTCGCCACCAGGCATGAAGGGCTGATACCAGCCAAAAAGTCAAACAAAGCCCCCAACCTCCTCGCACAACCCAAACAGGGCTCCAATTCGGCCAAATCCAGGTAGCAATCAGCAAGGAATTAAACAGGAGGGTAAATGCCAGCAATTCCAGTAAAGCCAGCGGATATCCAAGCAGCCAAGCTGGGGCTAAGCCAGGCAGGGTGCAGAGTATTCTGGGGTAAATACTGGGGGCCATATCCGAAATCCGTTTCGGGTAATTCACTCGTGCCAACAAATGTGGTTTGTAGTTGGTGGAGCGGAGTAAAGGCAACGGCGAATTCTGTTGCTAGCGACGATACCGCGTGAAAACTTTCAAAGCGGAAAGAACCGAGGGCGTCAAAGTAGGCTGTGGGGGCTACTACGGTTTGCGACGCTCAAAATCTAGCCTCACTTACAGAGCTGAGCACTTTCCATCAATCGAGCCTGTCAACGAATGGAAAGTGGCCAGCTTTTACCGTTCTCGCAAAGTTTTATTGGGCAGGTAATAGATGGGAAAGCGACTCGGACCGCTGGTGAAGTTCCATAACTTCCTGATCTGTAAGAGCTCTATTCCAAATCGCTAACTCATCCATCGATCCGGTGTAATAGATACCCAGGATGATGGCGAGTTTATTTATGTCCCAGGTAATTTTTTGGGGACGGTTTAGTTCTCCTTGAGGCTTCCCGTCAATAAAGAGCCGAGCTTTCGATGACTGGCCATTAAAATCGTGCCAGGTAAATACAACATGGGTCCAGCGATCTGCAGCGAACGTTGGTTTCTCTACTACGATCATTGGCCGATCGGCAACCGCGATGTTATCCCAGTTAATATCGCTCGGATTCCAAAACTTGTAGTCGCTAAAGACACCCAGCCGAAATTGCCTTGGGATGTCATCTTTCGTGAAATCGAGGAACAAGCAGGAGTCGTTCCAAGTCTTGTCGGTGATTTGTAGCGGATCAACAAAACCAGGTTCGAGATCTTTTTGGGGATCGAGCTTCATCCACAACGATACCGTACCCGACAATTGCGGATTACTGATGGCGATATTTTTTTGACCTTTAAAGAAGGTAAACACCTCACTTCGGGCACCGAATTTCAAGCATCCGCCGAACTTACCTTGTGGGATGTGTTGGACGATGGATTCAGGTAGACCAGCAACGGGCTGCTCAAGCTTGAGTGATTTGGCGTGATAGATTCGACGATCACCAGCGCCCCAATTGGCATCTGCCGCTTGGTCGAAACTTGCCAGAAATGTTAAGCCATTCTGTAATTCCTGCGGGGCAGCGATGATTGGGGAGAGAGCGCTTGAGAGC
>JAUMAI010000303.1:0-8479 GCA_032116775.1 Pirellula sp.
GGATGTCGGAACTATTCTGTTAGAGCGTCGCGGAAAGATTTATCGACCCGAGTTAAGACGCGGAATGATGGGGCTGCCAGGAAAGTTGGCGATCGAGTTGATGATTCGTGAAGAGCAGTTAGGTGACGATGCGGAGGAGTTACTGCGCGAGTCGGACGTAGTATTTTCGGAATTACTGCCACAACGTTTAGCTCTGATGCCTGGGGTTTTAGAAATCTTTCAATGGTTAGAACAGAAGCGTCTGCCGAGTTGTGTTGCGACGAGTAGTCGACGCAGGTTTGCCGTGGATTGTTTGCAACGAGTGAGCCTGCATGATCGGTTAAAATTTATTATTACGGCTGAGGATGTGCCTCGCGGAAAGCCGTTTCCCGATATCTATCAAGAAGCAGCTCGCGGCTTAGGTGTAAGCTGTGATGAGATGTTGGCTTTGGAAGATAGTGGCCATGGATGTCGGGCTGCAGTCAGTGCGGGAGCCTGTACAATTGCGGTGCCAGGCGATCACAGTGCCGATCATTCATTCGATGGAGCCTTTTACGTTGCTAAAACCTTACTCGATCCGAAGTTGAGGGGTTGGTTAGAGCGAGCATTATGAACTTTGTTGGCTTCTTTTCCGCGAATTTATCTATTCGGTGAAATTGTCCCTACAGAAGGCACTGCGGGTTTTAAAAAACAAAGGCTGAATCGAGAATTCGACTCAGCCTTTGGATCAGTACGATCTGTTTGCTGATAGCAGGTAGAAAACTACCGGCTGCAGAGTTATTAGACCATTTCCTTGAGCTTCTTCAGAGCGCGAACTTTGACAACGGTGCAAGCAGGCTTAGCCTTGCTCATGATCATTTCACCGGTGGCTGGGTTGCGAACTTGTCGAGGCTTTTGAGCGGGCTTATGAACAGCCATAATCTTGCATAGGTCAGGAAGAACGAATTGACCTGCGCCCTTCTTGCTCAACGAGGTTCCGATCAGTGCTTTGAGCGAATCGAAAACAGCAGCAACTTGCTTGCGGGACAAGCCAGTCTCTTCTGCAATCTTCGCGAACACTTCGGATTTCGACGGAGCCTTCTTGGTGGCAGCCGCTTTTGCCATGAGTACAGTCCCTTTCTCATCAAAATAACGAAACCACGGTATATCCACCGTGTAACCAGCAATTCGCCAACGATTTAAAACTCCTGCGCGGGAATTGCAACTGGGAAAGAGGCGAAAAAGGCCTAAAAAACCGAGAAAAAAGCGATTTTCGCTTTTTTTCTCCAAGGATTTCCGGCCTTTTTTGAGAATTGACGCCAATTTGCCAGATTATCAATTACCCAAAAGTTGGTCCGCTGCCAAGCCAAATTCTTTGTCTATAGCATCGTTGGTTAAACTGTTTTCCAGGTCGCTGCTCAGCCGTAAAGCGGGGGCGAGTTGGGTCATTGCCAGGTCTACTGCAGCTGCATTGGGAGCCGTGTTAGTGGCAGTTGTCTTATTGCGTCCTAAAAGGCTGCGGAGAGCCTGGTTCGGTGTCACATTTTGAGCTGCCACACCCAGCCCAGAATTGGCTGTCGATCCCGAGTTGAGCGATGTGCTCGATGCACCACTGAGTTCACCTTCAGCCGTCGACTCAGTTGAGCTATTTAAGCCTGACGCTAATGGCTGCGAGTTTGCTTCACCTTCGCCTGAGCCATCTGTCGGAACCGCTTGGAAGTTGAGCTGTCCAGCATCCGACTTAACGCTCAACAGGAGCATGCCATTTTCTTGGGCTCGTGTCTCAACACGCTTGTCCGTCAGCGGTAGGTCCGTCTGAACGTTTTGGTTGGTGCCATTGACGCCTTTGATTGTCAGCATGGTCCCACTGCTGTTCAGTTGCACCGTCAAATTACTGATGCCGTTCCAGCCAGATTGGCTATGGTACCACTGTTGTGTTTCTCCAGCTGCAACTGCAACCGAAAGTTTGCGTTTGCGAGCCGAGCCGAGGAAGTCGCGGATGTCAATGTTTTGAGGCTTAAGCGTTGAGCCGACTGTAATGTTGTGTGAATTTGAGTCACCATCGGTTAGGGTCGATTCAATATTCAATTTCTGTGTACCGTCTGTCAAGAAGGCAAGAGCCGGTTTGACAATCTCATAAGAACCTGGTGCCAGATCATTAAAGGTGTACTGACCATTAAGCCCCGCTTCGGTTGACTTGTTGACCTGTGCTCCGAATTGATCAACCCCACTTAATGCGATTGGGAAGCCTGCTACCAAGGAGGCGACGGCGTTTGGCGAATTCGCTTGGGTTACAAGTGAACCACCAATATCGCGTGGAGTGTAGTTGACGACATTCAAAGTGACATTGGCGGTATCTGTGGCACCTGTCGCGTCAGTAACTACATAGCTGAATGTTACATTGCCTGTGAAGGTGGCAGTGGGTGGTGTATATAGCAGCGATTTCTGATCTGATGAGATGGCGACGGTGCCATTTCCTGCAGCAGGCTGTGTGACCTGAGAAATCGTTAGCGAGTCTCCATCGATATCGGTATCATTCGCCAGAACATTGACCGTTCGGGCGACTGTGCCAGTTAACACCTGTAGCGTATCGTCATTGGCAACCGGTGCATCATTAACTGGGGTCACTGTTACAGTAACAGTGCCAGTGGCTGTTCCACCACGACTATCGCGAAGCGTATACGTTACCAGTTCGGTTCCATTAAAGTTTGGTGCCGACTGATAGCGGATTTTGCCATCGTTCGTCAACGAGGCTGTGCCACCTTTATTAGGTGTGCCAACGGCTGATATCGAGATCGTCTCATCCGGGTCACTCGTGCTATCGTTGGCGATGGCATCGATGATGATGGCGTCAGCATCCTCAGCGACAGTTGCGGTGTCATTAACCGCAGTTGGAGGTGGATTCGCTGGGACCACAGTTACCGTCACCGTACCTGTTGCAGTTCCCCCGTTACCATCGCTCAACACATAAGAAATGGTTTCTGTGCCCGTGAAGCCATTTTTAGGTGTGTAGAGGATATTCTGGCCATTGTTGCCAACTGTTGCTGTGCCACCTTGGCTCGGAACGCCAACCGATTGGACTCGGAGTGTTTCGTTGCTGTCGGGGCCACTAGTGTCGTTGGCCAAGACATTGATCACATTGTTTGTTGTCCCGGTGGCGATCGTTACCGCATCAGGGTTAGCAACCGGTGGGTCATTGACCGGAGCTACCTGTACAGTAACAGTGGCTGTTGCCTGGGCACCGTTTTGATCGCGAACCGTATAGGTGAAGGTCTCTGCACCATTGAAGTTCGAAGCTGGCGTGTAGCGAATCGACTTGCTGTCGGGCGAAATCGTAGCCGTGCCACCATTGGAAAGTGGGCCGATGCTCTGAACGGTCAATACGGTCGAGCCTTGTACCGTGTCGTTGTTCAAAACCTGCAAATTGTTGTTGGTACTATCTTCGTTGACGTTGAATGTATCGTCATTTACCTGAAAGTTCAGGCTGACTGGTACTGTCAGAGACTCGAAGGTGATGCGAGCTGGATCAACTGGAGTGTCTACACCGTAGAGCCCGACTGCGTTACTCGAATCGTCAGCAGCGTCCGTTCGGAACAATGCGCTACCCGAGGCTTTCGCACGCATCGATACCACAGCCAATAATCGCTCATCTGGACCGAGTGGCGAGAGGCTGTTAGCAAATGCCCCCATCTCATTGATCAAGCCGGTCTGAGAGGTATTCGCTGATGGAGTATTGGTGTAGGGGGACTGGAAAGCGACTGGAGAGGTGCCAACCAATTCAATTAAATTGGAATCGTAAAGTAGATCGAGATAGGCAGAGAATACGCCGTTGGCATCATTCCGCATATCCTGCGTGAGGACCTGTAATTTAAATGTTTGGCCAATCTGTAGTGAACTCAAAGGTGAGCCACCATCGGTGACGGCTGCGAGTCTGAAGCGAACCTGTGCCGTGTCGGCGACGTTGATTGTGAAATTCTGAACTCGTGTGTTTCCTGCTTGATCTGTTAACGTCAGGTCGAATGTCTGTGAACCGATTTGATTCGCAGCCGGCAGCCAGTTAAGCAAACCTGTGCTGGAGTTGATGGTCATGCCAGCAGGGGCATTGTTAAGCCCATAGACCAAACCTGCACCTTCCTCGGGATTGGAAAGATCGACGTTGATAGCTGTGCCAACATTAGCTTTGGTCGGGATTAAAACCGATGGGATCGCTTCGGGCAAAGTCGCATCGTAAATGATTTGTAGCGCTGGCGAAGCATCGCTGATCAAGTTGTTTACGGTTTGAGTCGCAGTGATTGTGTAGGTGCCGCTGCCTAAAGCGGCAAGGTTATTGGTGGTAACTGTGGTTGTGGTACCTGTGGCAGTTGCAGAGCCGATCAGCGTTGTGCCTAGACGTAACTCGACGATCGCACCATCGATGGTGCCCGCCACTGAAAACGACAAACTACCAGCATTAGTAAGGTTGTCGCTATCGCTTACACCTGAGTCAGAAGAGGGCAATAAGTCGATGGATGTTGGTGCTGGGGGCGCGACATTAACTGTGACTTTTTGGGTGTCGAAAGTATCGACAGTATTAGCGGCGGTCGATTGCCTTACGCCAAGCATTACATCGAAGGAGCCAATAAAGTTAGTGGGAGGTGCGATGCTAACTAAGCCCGTTGTGCTGTTGGTCGACAAGGTGTAGTCAACTGATCCTACCTTCGCAGCGTCGTAAAAAGGTGCATCCCCTTCCACATCTGTGGAGGATAGCTGTATTGTTGTCGGTGTATTTCGCGTTGTGCGAATAGATGCTGGGAGCGGATTTAAAAACGGCGCACTATTAAAGGTGTCCTGACCAATCGTTGCCGAGAATTGCTGTGTTGCTGAGTTTCCTTCGGTATCGGTTACAGTTACTGTAATATTGGCTGAGCCACTCTGGCCGACTGCTTTGAGTCGAATGAGTCCATTTTCCGTGTCGTTGAAGACCGAAGTTGATTTAATCACAACTTCATTAAGCGGTTTATCGCTGGAATTGACTGGAGTGATACTAATGCCATCACGAACCTTGTCGCCCTCGACCAATTGACCGAATACTGAGTGGTTAAAGTCTAGGGCGCGTTGTGGTCCATCTGTGATAAAAAACTGAGAGTCGTTGGTGTCGTCACTGCTCTTGGCATAAGACAACACGCCGGTGCGATTGTGCTGTAGATTGATGTTGTACTGGTCATCGAAATCACCGAGGGTCGAACCGCTAGTACCGGTACCGGTTGGGTCACCTCCCTGAATCATAAAGCCATCAATAACGCGATGGAAAATGATCTTGTTGGTCCCAACGTTATCGAAAAAGCCTGCTTGGGACAGTTGAATGATACGTCCAGTTGGAAGTGGTGCTTCCTGCTCAAAAAGTTCAAAGACCATATCACCACGGCCTTCGATCGCCATTTTCAAACTGCGTGAACCCTGTAGGACCTCAGCTGAAACAACTGCTGGGTTGCTGCTGGTTACGGTGATAGTAAGAGGATTCCCATTGGGATCATAGGCGTCGACCGGAATGTGATGCGGCGAACCGGTTAAGACCGTCTGATTGCCGATCGTCTTGAAGCTTGGCGTGCTGGACTGCGGGATCGCAACGCCAGAACGCTGAGACAGAGTCGCTAGGGAAACCACCCCCGTTAATCTAGAACCATCAGGGAAAACCCAAGTGGGATAATCAGTGATGTTCTCGTCGTTGGCAATTTGATTTGGTGTACGATCGGGATTGGTGACTTCGACAAACGGTAAAAAGTCAGCCCCATCCTCGAAGAGAGCTTTTTGTTGATTGCAAGAACTGCACCAAATCGCCCCGTACATCGTCGTACCAGATGCGTCGAGCGCTTTCGCAAAAGCGACTAAATCGTTGGCTGCCTCACCCTCTGCGAATAACCCGACCGTATCGTCGTTGTTCGTCAGTGCACCGAAGCTATCCCCTGCCATCACTTGGCGAGTTTCCAGAGATTCCACCCTTAGGCCACGCTGTAACGCTCTCGCTTTTCGAGATTGTTTCCAACCACTTAACCAACGCTGTTTAAGTTTAGAAAGCTTTAACCGAAAACTACGTTTGGCCATTCGAACCTCGCAGTATTCCCTGGCAAGATAAAAGTTCTACATGAGATAAGCTGATCGCTACGAATAATCGCAGGGGATATCTGTAAAAATACACGGATCCTGACGATTCCCCGCTAATTCGTGTTAGGAATTACGTCAACTTCACCACAACGGTGCGTACTTTCCTGAATATTCCTACCAAGCCCTACAATCTGGACCAAAAGGACGATGATGGTCTAGTTGTTTTTGGGGGGGGCGGGAGTGTGTGTCGCGAAGTTGCATGAGCACTGCTGAGATCGAGAGGAGACTTGACTGGCGAAACCAAAATCCTCGCGTACTTCCAGGTTCAGCAAATTAGGCATTCGGCCATACTCAGCGCTCGATGGTTCACCCAGCCTCGGATTAACTGTTGGATAAGGCGACCCATGGCAACTTCAGCTGAGAATCATTCAGCCATCGCCGTTAGAGGTCAAAGCCAGCGAAAAGTTCCCCAGCCGCACGAAATTATGAACAAATGTTCGTTTGCTCTGCGATGAGTTGGGCCGGACCGCAAGAATTCGATGAGAATATTACCACTGCAGCACCTCACGGTGAGGCAAGGTGATAAGCATACCCCAAGGTTGAAGCCCCTTTCGTCCGGAAGATTTGGGGCCCACGGAACTTGACTCTTGGGGGCGTTAGGTGTGGAAACGATGGAGAGTTACTCCTCGGAGTCGTCCCTAAGATCGTTTTCTGTAATCATGCGAAAGCCTTTTTGGGCCAGCGTTTCTAGGGCAGCCTCGGTGTTGTCGACCATCACCGCAACTGCAGGAACTCCACGTGGTCTAATAATCAGCGGATAGGCTTGGATAATGTTGATTTCTGCTTGCAGCAAAGCCGTACAAACCTGAAGCAAGGGCTGCCCGCCAGTTGGAAGCTCTACCCCAATTAGATCGCTTTCAATAATTGCGAGTCCAGCTCGCTCCAGTATTTCCCGGCCCCGTTCCGGTTGAGACACCAAAAAACGAACAAAGGCACATTCCGCAGAGTCGCTGATCGAAAGAGCTACGATTCGAATCCCAGTACCCTCGAAGCGGCGAACCACTTCAAGTAACTGCCCAACTCGATTCTCCAGGAACACCGTAAATTGTCGAATCGTCGGGTAATTGCGACCCCGCATGGTTTGGAAGGCCGTTGTTGAATCATCTCCGGAGCTCATGGAGTGCTCTTTCTGTTCTGAATGATGTAATACTCAGTCTATCGATCTATTGATCACAAACGCCGCTGGGGGCCTTGCTACTGCAATCCACCGCAATTTCAGCGATGGTTATTACTGCCGTGCGTATTCCTAGGTCTCTAAGACTAGTCGCATAGGACGGCAGATGACCTATGTAAAATAGTTTGCTCGGACGCCTAAATCATCTTCGGATATAAAAAATGCTAGCAAGCCATGATTTTATTGCTCAATTGAGCGGCTTGTCGTGTCCAATCGTTTATAAAAGTGGTCCAAGGCTGGGTCAATTGGTTTCTGTGATATCGCACTAAGAAACACCTTCTTCGAAGGTTGTTTTGCGCCTCGAAAGGTTCTCGCATGTTAGAGGAATTCCACCTAAATATTCGTGTTCGGTACAACGAAACAGATGGGCAAGGTCGGGTGCATCATGCCCAGTACCTGAATTATTTCGAACGCGGGCGGGTCGAGATGCTACGCGCCTCCGGTTACAGCTACAAGGAAATGGAGCAGAGCGGCTTAATGTTGGTCGTTTCGCAAATTCGAGTTCGATATATCCTACCAGCCGAATTTGACGACGAGTTGAATTTAATCACTCGTGTTCTGTACGCGCGGGGGGCTCGGCTGGAGCATCAATATCAGCTTTTCCGGGCAAGTGAACTTTTGGTGGAAGCCGATACCGAGATTGCATGTATTGATCGGACAGGCCGAGTACGTCGTCTTCCCAGTCATCTGCAGTGGAAAAGTACCAAAGGTGATACACGAGATAACGCTGAAGCGATTTAGCTAGCTGTCCATGAGTTCCGCAGGCATGGGCAGAGCCCATGCCTGCAGCGACTTGTCTCGTTAGGTAACGCGTCTCGCGTCGCTCGAGCTACTCGCTCAGTCGTGGAGATGGCTTAATGCCATGTCCACGGGCGCATGGCGGGCTAGCTGTCCATGAGTTCCGCAGGCATGGGCAGAGCCCATGTCTGCAGCGACTTGTCTCGTTAGGTAACGTGTCTCGCGTCGCTCGAGCGCCCCGCTCAGTCGTGGAGATGGCTTAATGCCATGTCCGCGGGCACCTGGTGGGCTAGCTGTCCATGAGTTGTGCAGGCAGGGGCAGAGCCCATGCCTGCAGCTAATTGTGTTGATGCGAATAAGCTCTCGAGCAAGCAGTTCGGGGAAAACTTCTTGGGCATGGACATGGTGTAGCTGTCCATGAGTTCCGCAGGCATGGGCAGAGCCCATGTCTGCAGCGACTTGTCTCGT
>JAUMAI010000303.1:8489-11128 GCA_032116775.1 Pirellula sp.
GAAAAAAAAGTGGGGTCGTAAACTATTGTTCCGACGCCACGGCGACTTCCTGTCGCATCGAAGGAGAGCTTGTTTGGCCGAGTCGATTCCTCTTTAATAATTCCATCCGATGGTAGGAATCCACTCGTTCGCAAATTACAAGCCCACCTAGTCAACCATCCATAGCATCTAGAACTCTAGGTATCCTGGAACTTGCTGGTACCTTTGTCGCTCTTCTTTTGGCTGCTGTTGTTTTCCTTAGCAGTTTTCGATACTTGGTTACGAGAGTCATTCTCTTTCATTGCATCTTTCTTTGACGAGTTACTACTGTCGGTTGGCTTCGTAGTTTTCTTCTTCAGGTTTGACGATGATGCGGTGTTGCTCGTGCTTTTTTTACCGGTGTCAGTGGTGCGAGCTTTGAGGGAAGTACTGGTTGCTGTCTTGCTAGGCTTAACTTTTTGTGGCTTGATCTTTGAAGAGTTAAGCGTCGATGTTTTCGATATCGGTGAATCAGTTGTAGATTTACCTTGAAGCTTGGCGTTTGGCTCTTCACTATTCTTTCCCTTTAACTTTTCGCTTTTGGCAGCAGAGATTGTCTTGGGGGGGGAGATTTTTTTCGACTGAGTTGTCGAGGAATTAGGCTTCTTATCCGTTTTGTTTTTCTTCGATTCGCTCTTAAGGCTCTTATCTTTCGATGCAGATCCTAGTGAGGATTTGGTTGAGGTGAGTTGCGAGCCAGTTTTCTTAGTGGCCTTTGGTCGGCTAGCAGCAGCGGTCGGCTTGGCTGGTTTTAGCGTACTTTGCGATTTCGCTCTTTTCGTTTCGCTGATAGCGGAGTTATTAACCGCAGTCAGGAAACCGACAGGGCCTTCCCAGGAAACCTCTTCAACTGGATAAATGGAGAGTGGGCCGCCAAGCAAATCTGCTTTACCTATATTGGCTCGATAGATCTTGTAAGCTTCGGGGAATTTGTCTTTCAATTGTTCCGCATCTTCGGCGGATGCAACCTGATCTGTACAGGTTCCAAAGAGATATCTACGGAGTCGTACTTCGATGCCATCCTGTTCGCTTTCGTGGACATAGATATCACAGTCAGGCTCAAAGATGGCGATACGAACGCGCTCTCCATCTTCGGTCGATTCTCTTAGGGCGATACGTTGTGGTGAATTTGGCCAGCGCGCCTCATTATTTACTTGATCACTTGCGACCCCATCGTCGCCTTCTGATTTCTGATTCGTTTCAATGCTGGCTTCATCTTCAAACTGATGAGGTTCAGGAGCTGCCGTTTCTAGTGCCTCGGGATTAAGTTCCAGACTCTCTGTACTATCTTCAGGCAGGGGTGAGGTGGCGATCGCTGGTTCTGTTCGACTGCGATTCTCTTCAGTCGTCTTGGATTCTTCGCTTAGGGAGATGATTTCCGTAGGTATATCGGGATCGCTTGGCATCTCATCGAGCAATCTAGAAGAATCATAGTCAGGTTCAGATTCCGTTCCTTCCATGGCAAGCGAAATCTCAGCTGTATCGCTCGCTTCCGCGTTTAAGTGACTGGCTATCAACTTCGAATCGGCGCTGAAGTTATCGGTGACCCGATCGGACCCCTGTTCATTAACGGTATGAGGATTGGCTGGCATGACAGGTAATGGACGCCGCGATTCACGCTGACTTTGCTCCCAACCACCGATAGTCCAGGGAGATGAGATTAACATCAAAGCGCCGCTGGCGGCGGAGATCCAGAGCCACTTTCTCCGATCGGGGTGACGCTCGGGGCGACGCTTTGCCAAGCGTGACAGCTTCGGCTGAGTCACCGCGGATGTGGCTAAACATGGTTCGATTTGGCTGCTCAAAGTACCCTGCCCTACAGGTTCGGTTGGGTAACAGTTGGAATCTGCTTGGCCGGATGAGCATGCATGATTGATAGACACATGATTGATAGACATAGGAGAGCTCCTGTCAGTGAGGTGAGGCATTATCGATACGATTAAGAAGAACTTGCTGTGAGGCTTCAGGGTGTCTTGAATTCCTGTGCCTCGCGGATTGCACACGGTGGCAGCGTTGTTAGACGGATGCAGCCGTTGTTCTTCGAGCGTCTTCGTATCCCTCGACAGCAGTTCGCTCGACTTTCGTGCGGTTCATTCATGGAACCACAGAATCTGGGTTGGTGTAGTGCTAAGTGCTTACGGTTCTTTGAGGCCACCTCCTTTGATCGATCTAATCGATTTTTTCTACTCGATTTTCCACGTGATTTTTTCCATGTATTTTTTTCCACGTGATCTTCTGGTTAGTTTTGTTATGCGTTGTTTGGCAGGATTCTCCGGCGACTTTCTCTAGCCATACGGTTTTCTGCGCTATCGCACCTCTGCGCTATTACCATTCTGCATCTAAAGTTCTGTGTCTTAAGTTCTGTGTTTTGTGTTGTCTGAATTCTGCTTTATTCAATTTCAGAGCCACTTAATTTTGAGCCACTCAATTTCCGCGTCTGTGCCGTTTACAGCTCACTGCATTTACGATTTGCATTTGAGATCGGCCGCCGCTCGTGATTTTGTAGGATATGCACTAAAGAACGTATTCACATGAATATAGTATACGTGTGAATGCTTTCTCCTGGGCTACAGCGGTGATTGTAGCTTGGGATTCAGGAGTGTCAATAAAGAAAGTGTATT
>JAUMAI010000304.1:0-6081 GCA_032116775.1 Pirellula sp.
GGACAGGAATGCTGGGACAGGAATGCTGGGACAGGAATGCTGGGACAGGAATGCTGGGACAGGAATGCTGGGACAGGCACTGTGTTCAGTTGGCTGCGCCCGCCGATGGGAGTGGAATGCTGGGACAGGCGCTGCGCGAGGTGAGGTTAGGGAATGCTGGGACAGGCGCTGCGCGAGGTGAGGTTGCATTATTTGCTATCGTTTGATGCTTGCCATTCGCCCCAAACCGCAGGGGTGGGCATGATCTTCTTTTCGCCAAGTGCTAATGCTGGTACCGCCTGTATTTCATATTTGCGATAGATAGCTATTAACTGACGAAGTATTTGCTCCTCTTGCTTCGCCAGGTTTTTCGTTTCGCTGGGGTCACTGGACAAATTGTAAAGCTGATACTCATCGACGGTTTCGTCCTCTTGCTTACCGCCTGCCTGCTTCTTGATTTTTCGATTAGGTTTTTGCTCACCAACTCCTAGGTTCTGCTCGTCCTCGCGAGAAGCAATCGCATCATTAGTGGAATTGGCTGGTCGTTGAATTACCAATTTCCAATCACCCAGCCGCAAAGCTCCACGATCCGTTTCGGCGTTTAGCAGTATGGGACGCGGGTTAACTCCACGTACAGCTTGCCACTGTTGCTTATTTCCTAAAAGCAGCGCGCTCGTATCCAAACCATCCAGCGGGTTAGTTTCGGTAGCGTCAACACCTGCCAATCCGAGCAGGGTTGGATAAAGATCGACCACATGCAGAGGCTCAGAGATCTCATGGCCCGCCGCGATTCGTCCTTGCCACGTGATAAAAGCGCAGGAACGAAGACCACCTTCATACAAAGTGCCCTTGCCCGCCCGTAGTTTTCCATTACGAGTTACCGTTCCGGGAGCAGGCCCACCATTATCTGTCGAAAAAAGATAGATATTATTCTCCACTCCAGCAATTTCGTCGGCTACTTCTCGGATTTCACCAATAGCATTATCTACAGCCGCCAGCATCGCTGCATATTGTTTGCGATTACCTTTCAAGTGAGGAAACAAATCCAGATACTTCTGAGGTGCCTGTAGAGGTGCGTGAACCGCATTAAAAGGAACATACAAGAAGAAGGATTTTTCTGAGTCAATGCTCTTCATCCACCGAATTGCTTCTTCAGTCAATTGCTCTGTAGAGTAACCTTCATCGCGTGCCACTTTATCATTTCGATGCCAATCATAAGCACCTTCTCGGAGCTTGGTGTAACAGTCTATCGCACCACAATAGTTCCCATATTGGTAATCGAATCCACGTGAGGTTGGCAAATAGGCTTCTTCAAACATGCCGAGATGCCACTTGCCAAAAATGCCAGTCGTGTACCCTGCATCGCGCAGCGAATTGGAAAGTAGCTTTTCATTCAGGTTTAATCCATATGCCCAGTTGGGTCTTATGACACCAGTTTGTAAGCCATATCGTATAGGATAACGACCAGTTAGAAGTGCTGCTCGTGTGGGAGAGCAAACATGCATCACATAGAACTGCTCGATGACTGCCCCTTGTCTAGCGAGCTTATCAATCTGCGGCGTGGAAAGCTCACCCCCCGCAAATCCGACATCGCTAGAGCCAAGGTCATCTACCAAAAAGACAATGATATTTGGTGCTCTAGCTTCAAGCAGGCTAACGTTCAGTAAGCCGACAAACGAAACTGTAAGCACAAAGATTATGTGGGCTATGCCAGCGAACGTCTTCTTCTGGAACAAAAGTGTCTCTCGCTTATATGCTCGATTCTAGCTGAAAGTCTTATGGTAAAACTTGCAATCTTAAATTCCGGAAGCGAACCTCTGTTTTGCCGCCGGAATGTAATTGCAGAGCGAGGATACCCTGACGACGACCTTTTGGATCTCGTAGATCGACGCAGGGTTTGCCGTTGATGAAAGTTCGAACATGGTCGCCTTGAGCTACGATTTCATACTTTGTCCATTCTCCGGGTTGTAGATGCTCTTCGCCTGACTTGTCCCAAAGCAATGCACGACCATGCTCCTCGTAAAGCTTACCCCACCACCCTGCTCCGATGTCCGCCTGATAGCCGCTGACCTCGCCATCGGCAGACGCGCTGCGGAATTGAATCCCGCTATTGCCCTCGTTGTTTAGTAGCTTGACTTCGAGCGATAAGCGGAAATCCGTTACCTCGAGATCGCTCACTAGCCAATGATTATTCTTAAGTCCTTCGGTTCTGCCGACGATCTCGCCGTCTTCGACCTTCCAAAGGTCGTCTGCTCCATTCCAGCCTTGCAAATCCTTGCCGTTGAACAAAGACTGAGCATTCTCAGGTGTGGCTTTCATTGGTGTCTGAGATTTAGTTGCAAGGTATGCAATCAACGAGCGGATCTGTTGTTCATTGAACTGCTTAAGCTGGTCATCTGGCATCATGGATTTATCGCTCAATTGCCTCTCTTCGATTTCATCCTTGGGCAGAACGATTAATTCATCGGTGGTTTGTAATGTTATCGTTTTATCATCTTCCGCTTTGACTAAGCCAGTTACGATTCTGCCATCGTCAGTAAGGATGATTGTTGGCTGGTACTCTTTCGCCATGACCGAACTAGGGTCTACGATATTGCTCAGCAGATAATCTAAGTCAGCACGATTCGAGCCTGTGAGGTCAGGACCAATCTGACCGCCAACTCCATACAATGCGTGACACTTACCACAGGTTTGCGTGAAAATAGCGCGACCAAGAGCAAGGTCGGGTTTGGGAAGCGTCGTCGAAGCGACCAATACTTTGTAGTCAGCAATCATCTTGAGTTTTTCTTCTGGTGATTGCCGTACAGTTCCCCATACTTTACCGAGCGCTTTGTCGATATTCTCATTCTTAAGATATTGCAACTGTCGCACTAAATCGGCGGATAGGTCACTGCTAGGAATCTGTTTACCTTCAATTGCCTTTAGTAAAGCTTCACCTGAAACGCTGCGTGCACAAAGTGTAGCTAGGGCAGATCGCTTAAGTTCGGGGGGAAGTTTTCCATAAATTTGTAGTAAGGCTGGGGCTGTCTTGGGACTGTCGTATGACGCCAAGCCGCGGATGGAGACATCGGCTAACTTGGCATCGCCCAATAAAGCTAAGAGAGTATCAACTAGTTCAGGATCCTTAGCTTCGATCAGTGATTCAATCGCAACTCGTCGTTCTTCCGTCGAACGTTGGTTGTCCGATACCGATTTTCTTAACGCTGCCATCGCTCGTACATCGCCAAATGTTACACCCAGCGCCGTTGCCTGCAGCTTCACTTCTGCATCGTCTACCTGTTCGAGTTTGGTATAAACGTCTTTCCAAGCTGGCGGCGCATCGACACGTCTTTGTCCTCGTAACGCCGATCGTATCGCTGTCAAGAATGTACGTCGCAGGTTGTTGTCTTTAGCATCTCCTAATCCAGTAACGAGTACGGTCAGTGATTGTTCGGCACTCGAGCTACCGATACGACGTAACATATAGTCTCGGAGAAGTGGAATCTTTTCTCCCGCAGCCAATCCAAATGCTAGAGCTTGGGTTGGAGCAGATTCAGCCAGGGGCTCACTGGCATACCAGTACATCAGCGGCAGATTATGGTCTGCTGCATCTTCGGAGTGGCTGCATAATGGCTGTAATATTCCCCAGCGGTTGTCCAGTGGAAGTTTCTGGACTGCAGAGGCAATCGCGAGACGCACAATTTGGGAGTTGTCCTCAGCTGCATGTTTGGTGAGTTGAGCGAGCCAATTTGCATCTCTGCTGTTATCTTCCGACTTGAGGCGAATAACCCAACTGCGGACATGAGGGCTAGTGCTGGTCAATAATCGATCGGCGATTGGATTTGATACACCACCGGTAACATGCAGGGCCCACAAAGCCCGCAGAACGCGTGTGTCATCATCGTGACTAGTAGCAATTTGCTCGAGGCGTTCACGAGCCGTCGGGCTTAGCTTTCCTGCGGCAAACCTTTCCTGCAATATTCTTCGTGAATGCCTCACGAACCAGTCATTTGGATTTAGGCAGTGATTGGCCAGTTCAATATCACTTAGTATTGAAAGGTCGACACCCTTCTCGCTCTCGCCATAAATAATTTTGTAAATTCGACCATTGGATCGGTCATGAACGTCAACTTCCGTTCGATGGCAGGCTTGCATGTCGTACCAATCAATCATCCAGGCATTACCGTCTGGACCATAGCGCAGATTAAGTATCTGTGATGCTTTGTCACCTGTCAGTAAGAAGTCTGGCTCATGTGTGCCAACATATCCAGATCCCTCGTTTTTTAAAGCATCAACATTCAAGCGTTGACCATGAATATTGTTAAAGAAGATCTGATTGCGATATTTTGCAGGCCAGCGACCACCTAGGTAAATCATCGCACCGCAGTGTGCGTGACCCCCACCAGCAGCATCCGACTTGTTGTTGCCGCTATGCGGAGTGGCTCCTAAATAGTGCAAGTGATCGGCGATCGTGTTAATGTCGGAATAAGTGTGAGGGTTGAAATGATTGCCAGCTTGGCGGATATATCGACCACCATCAATCATGTGATAAAGGTGAGGTATAACGCAGGCTGTAATAAAAGCATCTCCATAGTCGTTGAAATCGACGCCCCAAGGATTGCTCGTACCATGCGCAAAGACTTCGAACTTGTGTTTGGTTGGGTGGTAGCGCCAGACGCCTGCATTGATACGCTGGCGTTCTTCATCTTTGCAGCCTGGTTTGCCAACGTTGGAATACGTAAACACGCCATGGCAGCCATAGAGCCAGCCGTCCGGACCCCAGATAAACGCATTGAGGGTCTCGTGAGTATCTTGGTATCCCCAACCATCCAATAAAATCTCAGGTTCGCTGTCTGGCTTATCATCTGCATCTCGATCAGGGATGAACATGAGGTACGGCGCAGCTCCCACCCAAACGCCGCCGAATCCTACTTCTAATCCACTTACTAGATTAAGTCCCTCAGCAAAGATCTTTCGTGAATCGAAAGTACCATCTCCATCTTTATCCTCGAAGATCAGAATCCTATCACGACCTTTCTCGTCTTTGGCACGGATTGGATACTCGTAAGCTTCGGCAATCCAAACACGACCGCGATCGTCAATTGCCATTGCGATAGGTTGCAAAACATCAGGTTCTGCAGCGGCTACTGTGACTTTGAAGCCCTCAGGTAGTTTCATCGCAGCTGCAGCTTCCGCTGCAGTTACTTTCCCAAGCGGATACTCGTCGGGCACAAGACGCGTGCCAGCAGGAGTAAATCTCTTCGGTGGATTTTTGTGGAAGCGAAAGTTGTCAAAGTTTAAATGTCCCCAACCATTTTTTGATTCATCCACCAATCGCACCATGATTAACTTGCCCTGGTGGGGGCGCAGGTCCACCTCAACTCGCCGCAGATTTTCCATTTGCTGACCAGCGATTTGGTATACGACCTGACCACTATCTTGCCGAATGATCTCTACACGACAACTCGAGTCGTCGCCACCGTTGCTCAGAAAACTCGCATAAGGATGAGTGACTTCGAAGGGAACGCTGGTCAGTGTACCCGTTCCAGCATCTTGTAATTTCTCAAAACCGCCAATCCAAAACTTGCCATGATGTTGGCTTGACATGTCAGGGCGGCGTTGTGATACAACGTCACCTTCAATGGGCTGGCCTTCAAAGGCATTGCCGCTTGCTGTCCAGTCCTTGAGGCTTCCATCCTCAAAATCAAAATTTAACTCGCGTCCATCAGCAGCTAGAGGTAGGAACGAGTCATCTTCGGCAACTTTACTGCCGGATGTTTCAGTTGCAGACACAAGCCTAACCCAATCGATTCCTACCATGTGGGCTTTGGCCGCTTTGGGATTCGCGCCAAGTATTTGAACCGAGAGCTTATGTTTTTTGGCGGCGTCAAGTTTTAAATTGCTGAAACGGAGAACGCCTGTCGTAATCACCTCGGGGTGAAATAGATCAATAGGATTACCGAGAGGTTGATCATTTAGGCTTAGTTGTACGATGCCGTAATCGCGAGCACAGGTAAGTACTATTTCTAATTGGTTTGCTGCTTCCTTCGAATCAAGTTCAAAAACAAGGGTGTCGCCAGGTTTACCACCCGTCCACCAGAGGTGAGAATCGCCACTCCAAGA
>JAUMAI010000305.1:0-2117 GCA_032116775.1 Pirellula sp.
CCGCAAGGTCATCCTGATGTGTTCCAGCGCGCCGTGGCATCCTCGACCTGGCAGGAAGCCGTATGAGACATGCCGGAAGCGCGCTTCCAGGATGGGCTCCAGAAGTTGCTTGACCGCGCTTTGCACCACGCGGTCGGTCACCGTGGGTATACCCAGGGCCCGGAACTGCCCCGGTTTGCCCGGCTTGGGGATGAGCTTCCTGCGGCATGGGCTCGGCACGTACATGCCTGCCCGCAGCTCGCTTCGCAGCCCTTCCAAGTAGGCTTGCTCGCCGATGTCTCGGCGGATGCTGCCCACAGTCTTCCCGTCGATGCCTGCCGTGCGCTTGCCTTGATTGGTAGCTACACGCGCCCAGGCGCACCGCAGGTTGCGCGGATCGATGATCCAGTTCCACAGCTCGCGGTAACTCTCGTCGGGGTTTTGTCGACTCCACTGATACAGCTTGCGCTGCACGCTCAGGAGCCAGGCCTTGTCGGCCTGATGATCCGAGTCCACGGATCGTTCCTGCGGCTTCGCGCGCTGATCGGTTCCCTGCTCGCCTTCGCCATGTGGCCGGCTTTCCCGTCCTCGGACTACTACGCGAGCTCCGTCCCGAGGACGCCCCATACCCGTTCGCCGCGGATAGCCCGTGTCCGTCACGGGCGAGGCTTCGCCGGTTCCCATGTTCCGATTGCCAACCTTCAGGTCCACAGGTGGCGTGCTCTACCCCTGGTGGCTCCGGACGACGGCCGAGGGAGGTACCCCATCGTCGAGTGCGACATATCGCACCCTCCAGCCGCGAACATCAAGCACGGCCGAATCGCGCCACGATCACCGTCGTCGCCGACGGTCGGTCGCTGTAAGTACAGAGGCTTCCAACGCACGCTTCGTTGCCTCACCATAGACCTTGTGGTAGCCCGACGCGCAGATCTTGCGATCCTCGCTCGGTACAGTTCAGGCCGCTCTGCGCATGACACCCGGCCGTCGGCAAACGGCCAAGCTTTGCGGCCCCCTTTCGCCCGGCCTCCACCGGTGCGAGGCAGCATCTTCAGCTGCCGGTCGGCAATCAGCCAGCTTCGATTCGCTGACGTTCATCCTCCTGTTCTCGTTGTCATTGCAGATCGCGCCTTCATGGCGCACTGAAATCGGAGACCCACAACTGATCCGGGCGCTCGGCTTTGAAGTGCCGGTTGACTCGGTCCAGCGGACACGGCGTGCCCGCATCAGGAACCGTGGTCCTGACCACCTTGCCACGCATCGCGCCGCGCAAGCCCATGCCCCGCATCAGCCGCTCCACGGTGCAGCGCGCCACCGTCTGGCCCTCGCGGTTCATCTGCTTCCAGACCTTGTCAGCGCCGTAGACCTCGAAGTTGGAGTTCCAGACCTGCTGGATCTTCGGCTGCAGCTGAGCATCGCGTTGCGCCCTTGGGCTCAGCAAGGAAGGATCTCTGGTGCGCGCTGGGTGTCGGCGATAGGCCGACGGGGCAACCTGCAAGACGTCGCAGATCGGCTCGACCCTTTCGGCGTGGCGGTGCTCGTCAATGAAGGCGTACATCACTTGAGCCGGCGGTCGAGCTCCGCCTGGGCGAAAAACGCGCTGGCCAGCTTCAGGATCTCGTTGGCACGGCGCAGTTCCTTGACCTCGCGCTCCAGCTCCTTGACGCGCTGCGCCTCGGCGGTGGTCACGCCGTCGCGCAGACCCTTGTCGACTTCGTACCGTCGCGCCCACTCGTACAGGGTGTGGGGCACACAGCCGATCTTGCCCGCAATGGCGGGTGGCGGCCCAGAGCGAAGGTTGCTCACCCCGGGTCTCCAAGACCATGCGGACGGCTCGCTCGCAAACCTCGGGTGATAACTTCGGTGTCTTGCTCCTGGCTCCATCTTCTCAAGAGTGGGAGCGTCCGCGAAACCCGAGGTGGATCATCGCACTTTTGGGCAATTTCATCAACAATAGAGCTAAAATTGCAATGGTGAATAAAGTCTCTTACACTGGAGACAGCCGAGGCCCAGCTAACTTTAGTTGAGATCTTTATGAAAATCCAATCGCAACATGTAGTTTATAAGCTCATCGAAACTGAAGATTTTGAGGAGGTCAGTAGATTTCATCAACGAGTAGGCTCGCAAGATGCTAGCGCAAC
>JAUMAI010000305.1:2127-4483 GCA_032116775.1 Pirellula sp.
CGTTGGTGTGGCAGTACCGGAGTAAGTCTCTACCCATTGATGGCCTAATTGTTGGTGCATATATGGCGGGACGACTCGTTGGTACTCAAGCGCTTATTCCAATGATTGCGCTGATGAATGGTGAAAAGATTCTGTCAGCCAAGAGTGAATATACATTGCTCGATCCAATTTGTCGTGGTCTTGGGGTTTTTTCCAACATGTACTCAGTTGTTTTTGACTGGGCCAAAGATAATGGAATTTCTTGTATATGGGGCTTTACTTCCGCGGTTAAACCCTTTCAGAAGGCAGGCTTTCAGATTGGGAGCGAACTCTACGATGAGGCAATAGTTGTTCGCCCCTTTTCATATGCCAAAAGGCGCTTTTTCGGTGGCCAAGAAACAGTGCTTGGTACCTGTTCACTTGGTCCTCGAAGCATGGCGAGCGCGAAAGAAGGTCAGTTTAAATTACTTCGAGATGAAAGTTACTTTAGTTATCGTTATTTTGAAAATCCTTATCGAGAGATCCTCTGGTTTGATGAGGATCGTGGAGTGCTTTATACTCGATCGTGTACGTCCACAGACGCCTACATTTCGGAAATCATTGATTCGTCTAGCTTGGTCGAATCAATATCAGCATTCCGGCAACAGGGGCTTCCTACGCGGTTAGTTCGTCGCATCACAACGCATCCCCGCTTTAGATCTATCGACTTGTTTCCGTCACTGTACAAGCGAACGGCGTCGAAGAACTTCATTGTTTATCGTTGGATGGACAGGGAGGCCCCAATTCCGGAATTTGTGGTTGATGAGGGCTACACGCAGGGCATCGCTTGACGCTCCCGGATCCTTGTTTTGATCGTTTTGACTGTGAGAAAGTAGAGCCATACATAACTTGCTGACATCCCCAGGCTATAAACCAGAATACAGGCTGTGGCGCTCATTTCGAGCAACGCCGAAACTGATATCAATCCAGCGATAAGTGCGAACCGGGATAAATCCCAGGTAAGCTGTACTTGTTGTGCGCTGATTACCGCCATTATTTGAGATAAGGGCGAGACAACAAACTGGCACATAAACATTGGAATAAGTATTGTCACATATAGTCCCGACTGGCTCCACTGTTCGCCGAATACCATGCCAAATAGGAAGGGGGCAGTAATAGCTAAAAGTCCTAACGGTATGAGACTGATGATTAGCATTGAGCCTGCTGTCTTTCTATATAGAATTAGGAGTTCAGAAGGATTCTCATTGCCAATCTTTGCGGATCGTTGAAAAAATACTTGAGATACTCCATATCCAATAGCGGCGATTGGGAGCCCAATGACTCGTTGGGCCATAGCCAGCCACCCTACCACGCTGGTCGAATAGAAGGTCGCCAAAAGGAAGGGAGTGATTTGGATAGAAGCGCTATTTATGATTTGAGAGGGCGTCGCAAGTAGAGGAAATTTCCGGTAATTTACAGCACTTTTCCACAATAATGACCGATTGAAAAGCTGTATCGAAGGAAAGTTGCGGGCGAGACTCCTATAGAAGAATAGACAATAAACGATTATCGCGATCGAGTTTCCTACGACAATGCCGAACAGTAAGTGTCTAGGATTGGGATCAATGAATCCGGCGCTAATTTGATAGAGAACTTGCGAACCCGATTGAGCTACCTGTGCATATGCGACCGCCTTGAAATATACGAGGCGTAGTGATATGCTGAGCAAAATTTCGGATATTCCCGTAATCAGGAAGATTGCGGTGAGCATCCAAAAATATTCCGTGATGACTGGGTTTTTTACTATATTTGCAATTTGATGGCCAAATATATGAAAGGATATGCCAAATAAGATTGTCATTATCAACAGGACAGCAAGTGCTAGCTGTGTGATGCTTGCAGCCTCCTTGTTAGTTTTTGGTAACGGAATTGCTTGGTTAAATCTGAGCGAGGCTGCCACACTTAGGAAGAGTATGGAGGTGCATACTGCAAAAACGCCATAATCGGCGGGGTTGTAGATGCGCATCAAAATGGGGGCGGCTAAAATAAGAATTATCTGGCTACCCATTGATCCAGAGGCGACTTTAGCAATGTCTCGCGCAAAACTCGGTCTTCGAAGCCTGTCAATTAATTTGACTACGCGAGCCTTCATTTATCTATTTTTCCAAAGCTAAGATTTCTTCATACATGCGACGTTCTTCTGTCTTCAGTAAGCTTGAATTGTGCCAGAGCAGCGTGAACGTTCCGCCGAACAAGTGACAACGCTGTCTAAGCTTGGAAAAGTAATTCATCGCAACTTCAGTGGTTCCCATTCCCATGTATGTATCACTCACGATGATCGATTCGGCTGCAATAAGAGGACGTTGCCAAATTCTGAGTGGGCGGTTACCAAGGATAT
>JAUMAI010000306.1:0-6473 GCA_032116775.1 Pirellula sp.
CGATACTCATACGCGAGAAGAACTCTGCCCCCTTCGTTTCACCGAGGAGATTAAACAGTACAGAAGCCATACCGCATTTGCCGTTATCCTCATGCGTCTCAATCCATGGATGATGGTCTCCGTAAGGAATGGCACCTTTTCCAATATAGAATCGCATAAGACGGACGCTGAGATCTATAGCTTGGTCCACGACGGGATCCTTCACCCCTGCCTCGCGGGCTAACACCAGGGAAATCGTCAGCGGTAGACCGGGCGAGTTCATCATGCCGTAGCCATACAGTCGTCCGTCGGGCCGCGCGAATTTGTGTCCCCATGAACCGACAGCGCTTTGACCATGGGACGCTTCAAGCGCCAGTCTCGTCAATCCCGGCATGATCGACTCATCACCGGTCACCATCTTGTATTCCGAAAGAAAGATCATGACATAGCCGTAATACCATGTCGCCATTCCTTCGTTTTTAAAACTGGCTGCCCATTCTGCTTCCCTCTTAATCAACGGTAAAAAACTTGCCTCTCCACTAGCTAACAAAGCCAATGCATTAAGGGAGCGTGGAATGGGATCGAGCCGAGCTGCATAAGATGGTTCCGCCATTCGCTTGGCGAGATCTTTGCAGCCTTGTTCGAAAATGCGCGAGGACTTTGGACAATCGTACGGAGCTGTAGTACTGTAATCTCCAAGCACGGGAAGTTTCAAAACAACTTCCGTTGAGTTACCTGCACGCCAACGCACCAACTTGAGAACGCCCTTACCAGCTTCAGATTCGGCAACAGTCAGAGCCTTCCCCATTTCGGTGCGTGGGTCATAGGAAAAGTTCTTTCCGCCAACACCTAGAATCACATCACCGACCTCGAGAACGCCATCAGCTGGAGATCCTTTTTCAACTTTGGTAACCGCGATCTGTCTGGCATCGGAGGTGACCATTTTGTCACAATACATCCAGCCTCGTAGGCCCGTGGCACCAAGATTCCAATCGTGCTTCGCGTTCTCAGGAATTTTGGCACCTTGCGTGAAATCGGGTAACTCGATCTCCTGCCCACCACCTGAGGCGACGATCGATCCAGACGTCGCGAAAACGCTGGTGATAACCAGAAACATTAGTTTCATATGCATATTGATTACTTCTTAACCTGTTTGAAATCCGCCATTGCCTCTGCCATACCCTTGCCGACACCACCAAGTATCTTTGCAGAACCGAGGTAATGGAACTCAAGATTCGATATTCCCTTTTCGATCACTTGACGTTCGCGATCAGTGAGTCCATCCATCCGCATTTTTTTCATCAATTCCTTTTCCTCTGCCGGCATGAGTTTTTTTTCTTTAACAATATTCTTGGCACTCTGCTCGATGTCTTTTTCCTTCGCCTTCGCCGACGTCAACTCACGATCCCAATACTTTTCGGCGAATACATTTGTAACAGTACCCTGGAATTCAGGTAACAGCGCTGGTGCTGCCATCGCCGCTCGAAAATTAGCGTGAATGCCTTTGTAACGCTGCTGGTCGGGTCCATACTCGGCCGTCGGTCCGCCGACCCCAAGCACGCCTACAACGAATGGCATGTTCGGCACATTCAACTCTTTGCGCACATCACGAATGAGGTGGGCCAGAGCGACACTGTAGGCATCATAACCTCCTGGCTTATCTCGATTCGGATAAGTACCTGAATCCACCATATCGTTCCAGCCCTGGAACCACACGAAACCTGCAATTTCGTAGCCTTGATTCGGATCGTAATCTGGCACAACCCGTTTTATATCACCAAGAACATGCTTAACGTGCTCGATCATCAATCGATAATAAACACCAGTCTCTTTTTCTTTGGCGGCTTGGATCGCCTCGACATCCTTACCCTGTTTCCGGAAATTGTTAAGTTGGATTTCATCGAACACATACGGACCAGCACTCGGGGGTCGGAAATCGGTATTGAGACTTTTACCTCCCCACGATGTTTTGATGATCAAAATAGGGGCATCCGTTAACTTCTGCATATAAAGCCCGAAGGTGAATTCTGGTCCAATTTTTTCGGGCGTCGCGCCGTAGCCTGCAGTCAACTTTCCTGACTGTTCAACATCCGCGCAGCCGATCGATGAAATCCACACTCTTTCACAAACCCTAGGCTTACCATCCTCACCGAGCATCTCGGCAAGCATCGGCATTGTCGCCGGGTCCATGCCAATGTGCTCAAAAGTACTAATTTTAGCGTGTCCCTGCATGTTCGACTGACCAGCGAGGATGTAAACCTGGAGTGGCTTCATCTTATTGGCGGACTTTCCGGCGGCCTCTGAAGCTTCCTGTGGAAACTCAGTGGCAAGCGACATGTCGTTAATTAGCATCAGGAAGGCCGACATCAACACTTGGATCAATAACTTATTCACGAGGATCTCCTAACCCATTAAATCGTGGTAATCAGACGGAGAGTAGACACTATTGCTTCGACCCTAACCAGACTGGAGAGACTGCAGATCGACAGTAGCTTGCTCATAAATCGACCGTTGATTTTTTAAGTTTGCCCTAAGTCAAATGACAAACAGGCGTCAAACGCTCGGAATGAGCTATTGCCATCGTCTCAATAGCCATAAAAAGAGCCATTTCTGTGAATACAGGCATTGGCGTTATAAGATCCGACAACAAGTTTCTCCATAGTTTAATCCAGTGATTGTTACTACTTCTGGCTTGAATACACTTTTCTGCTCCAGTGCCCATCAGCATGTTCAACAACGGGCCCATAAACCAGCTTTCTCGATGCCGAAGAAATGCAGGTACTATGCCTAAAGACCTATCTCCACCGTCGCCTCTCATGGGCTCCTCACGAAACCACCTGATCCTCTCGCTTTCCGAACTTAGGTAAGCTTAATTGATAATCATTGCCTGGGTTAGCTCTAACAAGATTAAGAGGCACATAACAATCCCATTCTATAATTCTCTGAAAATTTGAAATCAGATTCATGTACTGATAAACTAAGAAGCGTCGAAGGGACTACTCGACTCACTCATCCAGCGAAAGAAATCCGTTGACATACGCTACCACAACCCCATCCTTCGGTTCGGTCCTTTGTGGCCTATCAGTGTTATGGCTGGCAAATCTGGCATCGGGCATGGCGGTTTGCGGCGCCGAACCATTTGAACAATTTCTCGAGAAACATTGCCTGCGTTGTCATGGCTCTCAGAAAGAAGAGAGCGATGTAAGAATCGATCAGCTTTCGCGAGATTTCAAATCTGGCTCCGATACCCATCGGTGGGCAGAGGTTCTGGAGAAGATCAATAGCGGCGAGATGCCACCGAAGGAGGAAACGAGACCGACCCAAGAGGAAATCGCGGAGTTCGTTACGATTCTCGATACGAGGCTGAAACAAGGTCGGGCTGCTCGAATGGCGTCTCGTCCACCGGTCACACATTATCGCCTTAGTCGGAAAGAGTATCAAAACACTGTTTATGATCTGTTGGGGGTGCGCTATGATCCGGCCAAACCAGGCGAGCTTAACGAAGATTCTCTATGGCACGGATTTGAACGAATTGGTTCGGAACTAACGCTCTCCCCATCACATGTGGATCGCTACTACAAGGCTACTGGACTAGTGCTTGACCGCGCATTCGCAGACTATGGGGGAGAGATTCGCAAAGGTCGAAAGAGTGCGGCCGAATTGCGCTACAACGGTGGCAAGGACCAACAGGCCATTTTAGATCGCTTCGGCATCAAGCGGCCACTGCGTTACTTGCTCTTTCCTGGTCGCGTAACCACCGCTTTAGCACCGCATTGGTTTGGACGCACTGGACCGGAGCACAGTGGACTATATAAGGTTCGGCTACAAGCCAGTGGCATTCGGCCGCTTGGAGGACAGCCAGCTCACTTAAGTATCGGTAAGCCGACCGGGGAGGAAACCGTCGATAGTCTGATGGATTTTGACATTACGGCTCCGGAGGATGGGCCACAGTTGTACGAAGGAGAAGTTTTTCTCGAAATGCCAACCTCCCTCGATTTCTGTGTCGTCTCTACGGATGTCGTTGACCGCAGACAAGGCGCCGCCTTCCGCAACGCGCTCACTAGCGCAAACGGCTATATCTTTACACACAGCAGTGAAACATTCCTATTAAGCGCGAATGCGCCACAAATGTTTGATGACAAGGGAAATGGTCTTTTCTCAACTGTCATCCTGGACTGGATCGAATGGGAAGGGCCTCTTTTAACCGAAGAGGAAAAATCAAGACGCATAGGACTATTGCCGCCAGAGGAGGCGACCCTCGAAGTCGTCTCCGATCATCTACAACGTTTTGCCCAACGCGCCTGGCGACGTGATGTCAAACCAGAAGAGTTGATCGATTATTTAAAAGCTTACCAACTGGAACGTGATGCGGGTGAAAAAATAGTCGACGCTTACCGCGTTGCGATGCAGGGCGTTTTAACGTCGAGGCACTTCATTTACATCATTGAGGGTGAGCCCACGGTTCGTGAACGACTGACAGACATGGAGCTTGTATCGAGACTCTCTTACTTCCTCTGGAGCTCAATGCCAGACGAAGCTCTTTTTTCCGCCGCTCGTAGTGGCAAGCTAAGTGGTGAAGACATAGTCACGCAAGTGAACCGCATGCTTAGCGATCCTAAAGCAAATCGTTTTATCGATGACTTCGCGCGACAGTGGCTGCAACTATATCGCCTAGGAACGTTCCCACCAGATAAAAAACTTTACCCTAATTACGATGCATGGTTAGAAACCAGCCTACGCCGTGAACCGGTGGAGTTTTTCCGTGAGATGGTATCACAAAATTTGCCAATCGACAGTTTCATCGATTCCGATTGGACGATGGCAAATGCAAGACTCTGCAATTTCTATGGACTGCCTGAACCAAGCGTAGGAGACTTCCAACGAGTATCGCTTAAACCTGAAGATCATCGCGGCGGTCTCTTGACCATGGGTGCCGTACTCGGACTTACCTCCGACGGCACTCGCCATCGCCCTGTTCATCGCGGCGTCTGGTTAAGCGAGGCAATCTTTGGAAAAACACCACCGCCACCACCCGCCAACGTAAACCCCATTGAACCGAATCCTCCCGAAAGTCCGAAGACAACCATACGCCAAAAAATTGAGGCTCACCGAAATAACGTTAGCTGTGCTGCCTGCCATTCGAGGATAGATCATTTCGGTATCGCTTGGGATAACTACGATGCCATTGGACAGTGGCGAACTCATGAGAAAGTTGACAAAGGTATTGGTGAAGATCCACTAATCGACGCATCCGGGATCATGCCAGACGGTCGATCTTTTAAAGACTCAACGCAATTCAAACAGTTTTTGCTGGCAGATCGCGAAAAAATTGCTCGAGCTTTTATTGAGCACTTAAGCACTTATGCATTGCGACGAGTGCTCACCGTAGATGATGAAGAGGACCTAAAGGCTATTGAGATTGAAGCGAAGAGAACTCAATATCGCGTTAATGATATCATCCGCGCTGTATCATTATCCGATTTGATTCGCAAACGCTAAATCTGTATTTAGCTCTTGCGGTTTAGTTACGCTAGCGACACCTATTCTTACAAATTAAGAGATAGTTTTAAGTTTGCAGATCTTTCCATACGACGAGTGCAAAACTTCCATTAAAACAGCCAGATTCATATTTCACAAGATTCAGAGGGCAAATCGCAATGGGAAACTTTCTTTCGCAATCCTGGCTAATCGATCGCCGGCATGCCCTTCGCGCCCTAGGTAGCTGTATTTCTCTTCCGTTTCTTGAATGTATGGTACCTTTGCGAGGAGCAGGCGAAACGACGACACCGAAACGAAGTGCGTTTATTTATCTGGCTAATGGTGTGCATTCGCTGAATTACCAAATCACTCAAGCGGGTAAAGACTATCAATTCTCACGCTCCCTCAAGCCGTTGGAGAATCATCGCGAAGTAATCACGCCGATCAGCGGCATGTATCATCCAGGCGCACTCGGCCACCATCACAACTGCATCTCGGTCTGGCTCACAGGTGGCAAACTGGGCCCCTCGGATCGCAACACAATCTCCGTAGACCAAAAGATGGCAGAGGTTACTGCCAAACATACTCGCTATCCATCGATGGAAATTGCCATTACGCAAGATTCCTTGGCTTGGACAGCCGATGGTGTAAGACTTCCTGCAATGAGACGCTGCAGCGAGATTTTCGCATCGCTGTTTGAGGAGCCCAAGGGAGGTACTGCTGCTCAGAGAAAAGCATTGCGCCGCAAAGGTAGTGTGCTCGATGCGAACTTGGCAGAAGTTCGGCGGCTTGAACAGGTGATGGGATCAGCTGACAAAGGAAGACTCGATCAATATTTAAGTTCAGTACGAGAAGCTGAAGTGCGAACCCGCCGCGCCGATGCATGGCTTGATACACCACTGCCAGCAATCTCGGACACCGACCACAACCGCACCAATCGTGATATCGCTGCTACGATGGCTGGCGACTATTTCCGCACGGTCTATGATCTAATCGTGCTGGCATTCCAATCCGAT
>JAUMAI010000307.1:0-5481 GCA_032116775.1 Pirellula sp.
AATGTAGTAAACCATCTTTTGACAAAGGGATGCTCATTGGCTTTAGGGCCCAAACGCAACAATAGCATGATACTTGGTTTGTTATTGCTATCTCTAAATCCGATGAGATAGCCTTCCTGATCGACTAATTGCAGGTCAGTCCATTCCATGCCAAGCCATGGTGCCGTGTTAAGAATCGAGCCGACGTTCTCCCGTTGGTGTATTGAACGTAATGCGCTCCACGGTTCGGCTGCCAGTCGCTTCCCCACAGGAGACATGGCGATCGCATCTGCAACCCGTTTTATGCTTTGTGCATGAAATATGAAATTGGTTGAGGCTGGTAAATGTGGAAGAGCGTTGGGTTCTGCGAGTGGTTGTTGCGCATAAGTTGCTGCAGCGAGGTTCGCAATGAAGCAGGCAACGATCGCGATAGGGCTTACGAGTTGCTTCCAGATTGCTGATGGACTATTCATAGCTGAGATGCTCGACTGGATTGATCTTAGAAGCCTTCCATGCAGGGAAAAACGCGGCAAGCGTAACAATTAAAAATGTGCCGAGTATCGAAAGAATCATCAGCATATAATCCCAGCGAAAGTCGGGTTGGTAGCCCATGAGCGCTTCGCTGCAGAGCACGATGATTACGACCGTCGTGATTCCGCCGATCATCCCGTAAAAAATGCCGATGATACCGATGAGCCAAGCTTGTGCAAGAACCGTCAATAGCATCTGGCCACGACTGGCTCCCACGATTCTGATGAGCGAGAAATCGCGGGCTTGTTCGATAATATTCATGGCAAGTGTCGTAGCTATCCCGAATCCTCCGGTAAGGAACGAGATGAAGATCACACTCCAGATACCAGATGTGACACCGGCGATTGCCTGTTCCACACCGCGACGCATATCCGCACCGCGTTGTAGTTCAAAACCGAATTGTTCCTTCACACCTTGGAGTTGGGCATAGGCATTTTCTAATTGATCTGGTGACACTGAAATAGCGTACCACTCGAAGCCCGTGATTTCGATAAATTGTTGGGCTGTTTTCCTGTTGATAACCAGGGCCATACCGCCATTCGCAAAATTCGCATTGACGCCGCCGATCTCAATTTGGAATGAGCGGCCATTGGAAGTGATATTAATCTTATCACCTGATTTTTTGCCTAGCTTTTTCGCGAGGATGGAGCCAATCATTACCTTGTCATTGACAATGGTTTGTTGCGCAATTTTAACTGTCATCCCTTTCGGTTCAATCGGGAACGGAGCGTCCTCAGGGAATTCTCTGACGATCATCATGATCGGTTGTTCGTCGGCATGGCACCAAACGAAACGGATCGCATTAGCCCAGTTGAGGCCGGGGAGTTCTTCAATGAGTTGGCGAAGAGGGTCTTCTGAATCGATCAGCATTGAAGGTTGTCGTGTTGAGATGAGAAACAAATCACCAGGCAACGCGCGTTGATACCAACGATTAATCTCGCTGGTGTTGCTCATCAGTGATTGGCCGAGTCCGACAGCTCCACAGAGTGAGATGATTAAAAAACCAGCATTCAATGCTGTACGCTCAGGCCGACGTATCAATTGATATTTAGCCATCTCCAACGATAATCCGTAGCGGGCGTTGGAAAAACGATCGAGAATCCAAATCAGTGGTATCAAGCCAGCGGGAAGCAATAAAAGATACGATACCAGTGCCAGCAATCCGGCGATCACTCCCCACTGTGCATTGAGATACTCTTGCTGTACGAGGTATAAGCCTGCAACAGCAACCCACCACAATCCAACTCCCATCGCGATGGATCGCCATGGCATTTTGCCAGGGGGCTGAAGAGGAGGTTCTCGGAAGCTTTCCAGTGGAGAGACATTGTTCTGTTGATGTTCGGCAAACCAAACTACAAGCACCGCAAGGAGCGGAATAAATATCGCAATAAGGATTAAGGCTATCCACGGTAGGGAGAAGTCAGACGGTGTTGTTTGTAAAACGGCGGCAAGAGCATGACCCATGCCGTAGCCAAGCGCAGCACCGAGTATAAGACCAAATATGACCCCCAAGGTACTGATACATAGAGTCTCTATGATGATGGCATGGCGAATCTGTTGTGGTAGTGCTCCTAAGCATTTGAGAATAGCAAAGTAAGGACGGCGTTCTGTCAGGTTCATTCTCGTTGTGTTCAGAAGAATGTAGGCGGCCATAGCTACCGCCAGGGCGCTAGCAAATGACAAGCCGAGTTCGGTCGATTTAAGTAGATCGTCAGCGACTCCGACGGTATTGGTACGCTCTTTTATTTTAAGTGTCTGTGGGACAAGTTGAGAGAGTTCGCTCGTTGTCTCATTTTTAGTTGCGGCTGAGTCGTTGGGAAGAAAGTACCGATATCGATCCACTTTACCGGGCAGAGCAGTGACTGTTTGTAGCCATTCCAGATCGACAATAATGCCATGTTCGCTCGATATTGGCGTCCAGTCTTGCACGTTGATTATTCGTTTAACGACCAGCTTTCGAAAGCCTCTGCGAAATAAGCATTGAACGCTATCACCTTCCTGGATCTGAAGACCATTGGCTACAAGGGCTGACATCCAGCATTCACCATCCGCGAGCCAGTCCTCGGGTTTAAGGTTTAACGATTTGATAAGTAGAGCTTTGTTTTGGGGGGTGGGCGAACTCAGCGGTATGCCCAGAGCTAAGCCCCGACTTTTGAGCGTTTTGTGTCTGAAAATAGTACCACGGACGAGTGTAGGTAGTGCTGGCTGCCAATGTGTATCGTTGAGGAGACTGGTGATTTGCGTTAGCTCAAAACGGTCACCGTCAGCATTGACAATGTCCAGCGAGGGCAGGCCCTTCACTGCGTTGTTTAGTTCCTGAAAAGAAACCCTTGCATTATGAGAAGCGACAAACACGGAGACCAAAGTAGCCGTTGAGAGAACTAAGCTAATCAAAGTCAAGAAGAATCTGGCTGGACGTTGACGCCAGTGTTGCCACAGTACACTGAACATCGCTTAGCTCCTTGCCGCATTCAGTGGATTCAGTGGCGTTTCCACTGAGATAGCCGAGGGGTTAATACTATCTCCAATAATGCGCCCGTCGTGCATTCTCACGACACGATCAGCGGCGGCGGCAACATTCGCATCATGCGTAACGATCACTAAAGTTTGTTTTTTTTCTGCGACTAACTTACGAAACAGGGAGATGACCATGCTCCCGTTGGCTGAATCGAGTGCGCCAGTCGGTTCATCAGCTAGAACAATGGCGGGAGACATGACCAGGGCCCTTGCGATAGCGACTCGTTGTGCTTCCCCTCCCGATAATTCACCGGGGCGATTGCCTTGGCGTTCTAGCATACCAACCGATTCCAATGCAGAGAGAGCCAAGGGGCGAGCGGAGTTGACAGGAATCCCGTCGAGGCGAAGTGGAATCATCACATTGTCTATCGCCGTGAGCATCGGCAAGAGATGTACTTTTTGAAAAACGAAACCGATTCTGCGTCTGCGTAAAAGTGTTTGCTGGACCTCATCTAGATGCGAAATCGAGTTTCCTTCCAGCAAAACATCGCCATCATCTGGTGAATCCAAGCCACCCAGTAGGTTTAGTAGAGTACTCTTGCCGCACCCTGAAGGACCCACGATCGCTACGAACTCACCTGGGGCTATATCTAGGCTGACGTTGCGCAATGCCTGGTGAGACACGCTACCTGAGTGATAGGTCTTCGAAACGTTAATCGCTCGCAATTGAGATTCCATCAGTTTGGGCTCGTTGATCAACACTCTTTCAATTTGTCTACCATGACTAAACGCACGACTAACATTCAGGGAATAGCTTCGGTCTTTTCGCTGCAGCAATCGCTATGAGTTAGAAACATATATTTCGAGTGGGTAATGCCTCTACTCGCGGATTATTTCCGAACAAGCTGTCCATTAGAGGTGACAGCCCGCGTCGACCAAAACAATGAATAGGCTGATCTTTCCACAGAGTGATTCGACTTTTGCTAAACCAGCCCAGTAGCTGGGGTTTGTGCAAAGGTTGAACCGACACATCCGATAGCTTGTTGCTTCCCATTATCGCGAATTGACGGCACGCTGGAAATTAACAATCTTCGGACAGCAGTATCATAATCTTTCAAACGGTGTTTGTGGGTGTGTGGGTTTGTATAGTATGCGGCTGTTCTTCGTTTGTTGGTCTTAAGCATCGATTCGTTGCAACTAATCACCCAAATCGACATTTCGGACGGGAATTCGACCTAGTTAATGAAATGGGGCTCTATGGGGGGCATAGGGGCTACGGGAGCGAGATGGGTAAATCCTTGTGATCCGAGCCGTTGTCCCTTGTAGAATATCCCCTGTCGAAATAGTGACTTATCCCGATCGAGTTGTGTCTAACTTTCAGACACTTGGTTTAATACTAGGGAGGGGGGTTAAGCGGCAGCATCAATTCCAGTACGAGCGCCGTTTGAGTAAAGGGAGAAGGAACTGGCTGAATACGCTAGGAAGCTAGAAGTGGCACAGAACAGATAAAATAGGAGGTGTGGCTATGGTTTGGGTTAAATCAGGATGTCTAAAAATATCCACACTAGTAAACGCTCTCGTAAAACGTTGTGAAGCATTTTGGCAAAACCGAAAAGCACCAGAAGTAGGTTTTTCTGGGCTACCGACGCCGACCGAGAGAAGATTTGCTACTGACGATCTGAAAGACGCTTGACCGGGCCAGAAAGTTCACTTCTGTCCCCCGGCAATAAATGTCCCTTTATTGGGTGGAATCATGGCAGACTTTTATTGACAAATTTGGGCTATTCGAGAATCATACAGAGACAAAATAAAAGAAGCGTAAGGTGCGTATTGCCTACGACCTCTTCTTTCATTTCGATTTAAGGTCTCAGCGTTAAGCGGTGGGTTTACTCGCGATGGTCGAATTGCGAAAAAACTTCACTTTCATCTTGGTGCTATGGGTGGCATGCGGGCCACTCATGCTCTCGTGGCATTACGCGCTGGATCACGCGCAGGGCTCTTCTGGTAAAATTTGCTGCGACGAGGTCGTTGCAGCGAATCATCTTTTTGCGAAAGACTGCTCAGTTGCTCTCCCCTGCCCTTTCCAAAAGCGATCTGCCAAAACGGTGGAACTAATTGGAGTGGACGTGGCAGACCCTTCGGCCTGCCCGTTGGAAGAGAATTCTTCTGAAGGTTGCTGCCCTGACAGTGGGGATGACTCATGCAGAATTTGCGAGTTGCTGCTGCATGATGATTTGATTGCTGTTGAATGGTATGAGTTAACATTCTCTGATCGAATTGCCTTGGCTGAGGCTGAGTTGGCAATTCGAAATCCTGTTGCAGAAATAGTCTCGGCGTGGAGTGTTCGCGGTCCCCCGAAGAACTGCTAATCAGCAGTTGTTCGGTTTGCGTTTGCACACATACGTTTTTTCGGGACTAATTTTATGCGACTTTCAAATTGCGGCCATCGAGTTGGTCAGCGTTACGGCTTCACTCTGGTTGAGTTACTGGTTGTTATCGCCATCATCGGCATCT